>NZ_CEEDBN010000005.1:0-276864 GCF_979253015.1 Methylobacterium sp. AC433
GGGACGGGGTTCAGGGGGCGGCGGAATCGACCCGGCGCAGCACGAAGGTGGTGCCCACCTCCGGGTCGCGGCGCCAGCGCCCGTCGCCGGTGGCGACGAGATTCACCGTGTGGCCGCGGCGGGCATTGAGGGTGAGGCGCCCGTCGGCGAAGCGCCAGGTGACCGGATCGAACACCGTCAGGCCGCCGTCGCGGCAATTGTCGAGGATGCGCACGGGAGCCGGGGCGGTGCCGGGCGTCAGCTCGATGCGGCAGACGTCCTGTTCGCGGTAGCGGTCGAGGGCGTAGGTGCCCGGCGCCGGGCCTTCGCCCGGGGGTGCGGCCTCGGGTGCCGGGGCGCTGCGCGTGTCCGGGGCGGCGCTGCCCGCACCGGCGTAGCCGGCACCGGGGCTGGTGGGGACCGCGTCGGTGGGCGGCACCATGGCGACGATCTGGAGCGGCACCAGGCTGAAATGCTCGTCGCCCGCCGCGGCCACGAGGCTGCGGGCATCGACCCGGGCGGCGAATTGCAGCACCGGCCGGACGTCCTTGTCGACGAGGCGCAGGTTGCCGTCGGCGAAGAGCCAGCCGGCGATGTGGTTGAGGATCGGCAGGGCCCGGCGGCATCCGGCCGGGAAGGACAGGCGCCGGCCCGCCGGCCCGCTCGCGCCCGAGAGGGTCAGGACGCAGCGCCGGGTGCTGCCGTCCCGCGACAGGTCCCAGGTGCCCGGCACCCCGGCGATGTCGCGGGGCAGGCTCTCGACGAAGGGCTGCTCGGGCGTGCCCGCACCCGGCGCGGGCGCGGCTTCCTGGCCCGGCGCGGGCGCCGCCTGCGGGGCCGGGGCGGTCTCCTGCGCCAGGACAGGTCCTGGCAGCGCGAGTCCTGCCAGCACGAAACCTGCCAGCACGAAACCTGCCAGGCCGGAGGCGCGGGCGGCGATGAGGCGGGTGCGGATCATGCCTTGGCCGTCCAGGGCGTCTCCGCCACCGGCGTCAGCGGCCCGCGTCCGTCGAACCAGGCGACGAGGTTGTCCACCACGAGCCGGCCCATGGCCGCGCGGGTCTCCACCGAGGCCGAGCCCACATGCGGCAGCAGCACGACATGGTCCATGGCCACGAGCTCGGGCGGCACGTGCGGCTCGCGGGCGAAGACGTCGAGGCCGGCGCCCAGGATCGTGCCGGCCTGGAGCGCCCGGATCAGCGCAGTTTCGTCGACGAGGCTGCCGCGGGCGACGTTGACGAGGAGGCCCTGCGGCCCCAGCGCCTCCAGCACCGCCGCATCGACGATCCCGTTGGTCTCCGGCCCGCCCGGCGCCACCACCAGCAGCACGTCGGAGGCCTCCGTGAGGCCGAGCAGGGTGGGGTGGTAGGCGTAGGGCACGTCGTCCTGCGGCCGGCGGCCGTGATAGGCGATCGTGACGCCGAAGCCTTCGAGTCGCCGGGCGATGGCCCGCCCGATCCGCCCGAGCCCGAGGATGCCCACATTGCGCCCGCGCAGCGTGGGGGTCAGCGGGTAGGTCCGGCGCGGCCAGTGCCCGGCGCGCAGGTGGCGGTCGGCCTGGGGGATCTGGCGCACGGTGGCCAGCAGGAGGCCGAGGGCGAGGTCGGCGACCTCGTCGGTGAGCACGTCCGGGGTGTTGGTGACGACGACGCCCTGCGCGGCCGCCGCCGCCGTGTCGATGGTGTCGTAGCCGACGCCGAAGCTCGCGACGATCTCGAGAGCCGGCAGGCGCGCCAGCAGGGCCCGGTCCACCGGCGCCTGCGCGCCCGTCGCCAGGCCGCGGATGCGCGGGCCGGTCTCGGCCAGGAACGCCTCCGGATCGGGGGCGGTGTCGAGCCGGTGCAGGGTGAAGCGGCGCGCGACGGCGTCCATGACCTCGGGATGCATCGCCTTGAGCATCAGGATGTCGATGGGCTGCATGGGGATCTCGGCGGATATCGGGGTCGGCGCGGGGCCCGGCGGGGCCTGGATGGCGACAGCTTTAGGCTGCGGGTCCGGACCGGTCCAGTGACCCCGGAGCGGCATCCGACCCCCCATGCGGGCGCCTCCGGGCTGCCATCCGCCCGGCGCAGTCAGGCCCCCACTTCCGCCGGGCGCCTTGGAACACTACTAAAGGGTGACCCGAACCCGTTTCCCGATGAACAACCAGAACAGCCACGCCATGACCGCGCCGCGCACCCTCTACGACAAGATCTGGGACGACCACGTCGTCGATGTCGAGCCCGACGGCTCCACGCTCCTCTACATCGACCGCCACCTCGTCCACGAGGTCACCAGCCCCCAGGCCTTCGAGGGCCTGCGCGTGGCCGGGCGCCGGGTGCGCCATCCCGAGAAGACCCTCGCGGTGGTCGATCACAACGTGCAGACCTCGGACCGCCGCTTCGGCATCGAGGACCCGGAGAGCCGCATCCAGCTGGAGGCGCTGGCCGAGAACGTGCGCGACTTCGGCATCGAGTTCTACGACGCGCTGGACCGGCGCCAGGGCATCGTCCACGTGATCGGGCCGGAGCAGGGCTTCACCCTGCCGGGCCAGACCATCGTCTGCGGCGACAGCCACACCTCGACCCACGGCGCCTTCGGGGCGCTGGCCCACGGCATCGGCACCTCGGAGGTGGAGCACGTGCTCGCCACCCAGACGCTGCTGCAGAAGAAGGCCCGGAACATGCGCATCAGCGTCGACGGCACCCTGCCGCCGGGCGTGACGGCCAAGGACATCATCCTGGCGATCATCGGCGAGATCGGCACCGCCGGCGGCACCGGCTACGTCATCGAGTATGCGGGCTCGGCGATCCGCGCCCTCTCGATGGAGGGCCGGATGACCATCTGCAACATGTCGATCGAGGGCGGTGCCCGCGCCGGCCTGGTGGCGCCGGACGCCACCACCTACGCCTATGTCGAGGGCCGGCCGAAGGCCCCCCAGGGCGAGGCCTTCGCCCGCGCCAAGGCCTATTGGGAGAGCCTAGTGACCGACGAGGGCGCCCATTTCGACCGCGAGGTGCGCCTCGACGCCGCCAACCTGCCGCCGATCGTCAGCTGGGGCACCAGCCCCGAGGACGTGGTCTCGATCTCCGGCGCCGTGCCCGATCCGTCGCGGATCGCGGACGAGAACAAGCGCCAGTCGAAGGAGAAGGCCCTGGACTACATGGGCCTGACGCCGGGCACCAAGATCACCGACATCACCCTCGACCGGGTGTTCATCGGCTCCTGCACCAACGGCCGCATCGAGGACCTGCGGGCGGTGGCCAAGATGGTCGAGGGCCGGAAGGTCCACGCCAACGTCTCCGCCATGGTGGTGCCGGGATCCGGCCTCGTGAAGCAGCAGGCGGAGGCCGAGGGGCTCGACCGGATCCTGAAGGCGGCCGGGTTCGACTGGCGCGAGCCGGGCTGCTCGATGTGCCTCGGCATGAACGCCGACCGCCTGAGCCCGAACGAGCGCTGCGCCTCGACCTCGAACCGCAACTTCGAGGGCCGGCAGGGCCATCGCGGACGCACCCACCTCGTCTCCCCCGCCATGGCGGCGGCGGCGGCGGTGGCCGGCCGCTTCGTTGACATCCGCGAGTGGCGCAGCGAGGCCTGAGCCCCGATCGCCGGGCCGGCCGAAAAATCCGCCCGGGGGCGGCAAGAATCCCCGCGCGGGCGGATTGACGGCCGGCCCGGCCCCGCCTAAACGAAACCCCGTCGGCGCCGCAGAGCGGCCTCGGCGAGCCCAGGTGGCGGAATTGGTAGACGCGCTGGTTTCAGGTACCAGTCTTGCAAGAGGTGAAGGTTCGAGTCCTTTCCTGGGCACCAATGTTTTGAGCAACGTCTACGGCTCAGAAATCTAAAGACCGGATCTGGTGTCGAGATCAGCGGACAGCGCCATGGCGGCGTGTGGCACGCTTCTTACCCTCCACCATCCGATGACGCAATCAGACTTCTCTGAAATGCGATCTAACTCGCTCCGCGACATCGATAACCGGCACTTCGGTACTGGCCGGACCCTTCCCGTGCATCGCTACTTCGCGATCCTGTCGCCATGGGCGGCGAAAACCTTTCCAGGCCTCTCCCGCTGAGACGTCGCCGTTGTCGGCCGCCGCGACGTCCATCGCCGCCGAGCGGGCGCCTGAATGGCGTGGTGCCGAGGCTCCGTTCCGAGCGCCCGTCACGCATGGATCGGTTCCTGCATCGCGCACGTTTCCCATGGTGCGTCACAGCATGAGGATGCCGCGATGTCGTTGTTACGCGAAGCCGCCGAAGACCTGGATGCGATGGCGACGGCGGCGCGGGAGGCCATCGACCGGCGCCTGCAGGGTCTGGCCGGCGACGAGGCCGGGCGTTTCTGGTCGGCCGTGGCGAAGCTCTACGCCCGGGGCCTTCCGGAGATCGCGGCCGCCGTGCCGGTGGCGGTGATCCCGCTGATCAATCCGCTTCCAGACCGTACTCCGCCAGAAGCGCCGCCCGCCGGCCTCGCAGCGCAAGCGCCTTGATGGCGTGGTTGCGGCTCGTCGTGAGGATCGCGGCCGCCGTTTCATGCTGAGTGCCGCGCATCGTGTCGGCCAGGGCGGCGAGTTCCGAGGCGGCCGCTTCCTCCGCCGCGATGCCCGCCCGAAGGGTATCGAGCACGGCCTGAACCATGGGAATGACCTGAGGGTACCGAACGTCGTCTCTCATCCTCGGCCCCTATCTCCTTGCGCCCCGTCGCGCGCTCCGACTCGACCCGCCGCGCCCCTGCTCGCGCGCGATCCGCGACAGGGTAGCCTCCTGGGCTCAGGGAGCAAGCGGGTGCGCGCGGGCGCGGGCGTGGCCTCGGGTCGGGCGGAGACGCGCCGCGGCATCACCGCAGGCGGACAGCCTGGATGATCTCGGGCTTCGAGGCATGGACCGCGACGAAATTCGGCGGCCCCTGAAAGTTCTCGTCGCGCGGGTCGTAGCTCCGGAAGGCGGCGCCCCGGGGCATGATCGGGCCGAGAACGAAGCCGTGGCCGGTCAGCACGCGCCAGAAATCCAGCAGCAGGAACTTCGTGTAGATGTTGATCATGCCGTATTCGAACTGGATGACCGAGATCTGCCCCTCGCGCAGCATCCGCGAGAAGCCCTCCAGAACCAGGTGTTCGGCGCCCTCGACGTCGATCTTGAGGAAGTCGATCCGCGCGATGCCGCGTTCCGCGCAGTAATCGTCGCCCCGGATGACCTCGACGCTGCGCCTGGTCCAGGTGCCCCTGTTGATGGCGGTGCCTTCGATCAGGGAGCTCAGGCCGTCCTTCCTGGGATTGACGTTGATCTCCACGGATCCGGGCGTGTCGGACAGGCCGAAATCGTTCGCGACCACCCGGTCGGAGCGCACGTTCGCGACGAACTTCGCGTAGGTCTCGGGAACGAGTTCGAAGGCGTGCAGCTCGGCGTCCCGGAACCGGGTCAGGCAGGCGTTGGCGTATTCGCCCTTGTTCGCGCCCACGTCGAAGATGGTCTTCGTCTCGAAGCGGGCGAGCGTGTCGAGGAGATTGTACTCGCCGTTGGTCCGCATGTCGTAGTTCAGGTTGTTGTAGCTCTTCGCATACGCATTCGCCACGTGATACGCGGCGGTCGAGAGCGGACCGAAATTCTGCGAGAGCAGACGGTTCACCGTGCGGACGGCGCGATCGAGCAGGCTCATGCGTGGGGTCTCCGAAGGCAGGTCAGGTCGGCGGGCGCTGCGCGACCGTCGGGGAGCGCGGGTTCCAGCCGAACCGGGCCGGGACGGCTTTTCTCAGTGCCGCGTGCCGCCCGTCGGCTCCGGGGCCGGTGCGAGCGCCAGGGCCTCGGTCAGCGGGAATTCCAGCACGATCTCGCCGGCGGCGTCCTCCACGAACAGTACGGCCCGGAGGAGCTGCGGATCGCTGTCGGCGCCCTGGAGGAGCTGGCGGGCCAGGAGCCGGGCGGCGTCCCAGGCGGCGTCCGCGTTCGGCAGGTCGCGGCCGTCGGGGTCGACCACGACGTCGTCGCCGATATGCGTGTGGAAGTAGTAGCGCTGCATGAGTGCCGATCCCATTCTGCGCCGCCCGGTGCCGGCGCGTCCCGGGGAGATAGGCGCGCGCAGGGCCGCGGGGCAGGGGTCAGCGCTTCTTGCCGAGTTCGGCCGCGATGTCCTTGGTCATGCGGCCGACCTTGCGGTGGGCGGCCGTGAGCTGGTCCTGGGTGACGCCCCAGCGCTTCATCCAGAACTCCACCGCCTTGCGCTCGGAGAGGTCGAGGCGGTCCTTGTCGATAAAGCCGCGCTTGTCCTTGAGGCCAGCCATGAGAGATCCCGTCCGGTCGGGCGCGGAGCGGCGCCGGACCGGGATATGGGACGCCGGGGCGGCCGGGGCGAGGCGGCGCTGGCCTGCACGCGCCGCCTCGGCGGAACCCGCGGACGGAATCGGCGGGCGGAGCTAGCGCGTCGGCGCGCCGGTGCCCTTGCCGGCCGAGCCCGGCGAGGCGCCCGAGCCGGCATCGTTGGCGCCCGTGCTGTTGGCGGTGCCGGAGCGGCTCTTGTCGCCCGTGGAGGGTCCGCTGCCGGCGGCCCCCGGGGACGAGCCGGCGCCGGCGTCGTTCGGGCCGGTGGTGTTCATGGTCCCGGACTTGGTGGTGCCGGAGCCGCCTTCCGCCGCGAGGGCGGCCGATCCGAGGAGGAGGGTGCTGGCGAGCGCGACTGCGAAGACCTTCATGGCGTTTCTCCCTGATGTTTGGCGTGAAGCACGCGGGAGGGTAACGCCACGCCGGCAGGGCATGTTCGGCCCGGGACCGGTCCGGGGCGCCTGCGCGGGATCGACCGGATGCGGCGACAAGGCCCGTCGCTGTGGATACCGCGCCGTCCGACTGGCGTGCTGCACAAAAATTGCACAGGCAGGACGGCACGCTTCAGGAAAGTCGATTCGCCGATGCCGCTGACCAAACGCCGCCTCCTCGTCGCCCTCGGTCTCGGCGCCGCCCTGCTGTCCTCCGCCGGTGCCCGGGCGCAGGACGCGCTGGCGGGGATCGCCAAGGCCAAGCTGGTCAGGATCGGCATCCCCACCGACTACCCGCCCTACGGCTTCGTCGGGATCGACCTGCAGCCCATGGGCCTCGACGTCGACGTCGCCAATCTCATCGGGGCGAAGCTCGGCGCCAAGGTCGAGCTGGTGCCGGTGGTGAGCGCCAACCGGATTCCCTACCTGCAGACGAAGAAGATCGACCTCATCGTCTCGACCCTCGGCAAGAACGAGGAGCGCCTGAAGATCATCGACTTCAGCGCCGCCTACGCGCCGTTCTACCAGGGCGTGTTCGCCCTCAGATCCATGAGCATCAAGAGCTTCGACGATCTCGCCGGCAAGTCCGTCGCGGTGACCCGCGGCGCCATGGAGGACGAGATGCTCGGTAAGGTCGCGCCGGCCTCGACCCAGATCCAGCGCTTCGAGGACCAGGCCGCGACCACCGCCGCCTTCGCGGCGGGACAGACCCAGGTCATCGCCACCAGCGTCTCGAACATCGGCGTGCTGACCCGCAAGAACCCGAGCCTCGGGGTCGAGTACAAGCTCCTCCTGCGCGACAGCCCCTGCTTCGTCGGCGTCGCCAAGGGCGAGGACGCCCTCCTGAAGAAGGTCAACGAGATCGTGCTGGCGGCCAAGGCGGACGGAACCCTGGAGGCCCTGTCCCAGAAGTGGCTCAAGCGCGGCACCGGCGACCTGCCGCTCTGATCCGTCCCGCCCGCACGGTCCGCCCTGGTGGGGACCGTGCGACCGTCGCCCCCCCCGGGTTCGTTCGCCACGATGCCGCTGCAGCTCGATTTCACGAGTATTCTCGTCCAGTGGCCCCTGCTCCTGCGCGGAGCGGCCTGGACCGTCGGGTTGACCGCGGTGGCGACGCTCCTCGGCGCCGCCCTGGCGATCGCCTGTGCCTGGGCGCGCTCCGGCGGACCCCTCGCCCTGCGCTGGCTCGTGGGCGCCTATGTCGAGCTGATCCGCAACACGCCCTTCATCGTCCAGCTGTTCTTCGTCTTCTTCGGCCTGCCGGAGGCCGGCATCCGCCTGTCGCCGGCGACGGCCTCGGTCCTCGCCATGACGATCAACCTCGGCGCCTACGCCACCGAGATCCTGCGCGCGGGCATCGAGGCGACGCCGCGCGGGCAGATCGAGGCCGCCGAGAGCCTCGCGCTCACCCGCGCCCAGGTCTTCACCCGGGTGGTGCTGCCGCCGGCCCTGGGAAAGGTCTGGCCGGCGCTCGTCAGCCAGATCGTCATCGTGATGCTCGGCTCGGCCGTCTGCGGCCAGATCTCCACCGAGGAGCTGAGCTACGCCACCAACCTGATCCAGAGCCGCAACTTCCGCGCCTTCGAGACCTACATCGTCGGCACGCTGTCCTATCTCGGCCTCGCGATCCTGGTCCGGACCCTGCTCAACTGGGCCGGGCCGCGCTTCCTGTTCGGCCGGTAGGGGGGCGCCATGCCGGACTTCACCCTCTGGGACATCCTGCGCAACCTCGCCCTCGCGGCGCGCTGGACCGTGGCCCTCTCCCTCGTGGCGTTCCTGGGCGGCGCCCTGGTCGGCCTCGTCCTGCTGCTCGTCCGGCTCGCCGGCGGCCCCTGGCTCGGCCGCGCGGTCGGCGCCTACGTCCAGCTGTTCCAGGGCACGCCGCTGCTGATGCAGCTGTTCCTGCTGTATTTCGGCCTCGCGGCGATGGGCTTCGACACCTCCGCCTGGCTCGCCGCCTGCGTCGCCCTCACGCTCTACGCCTCGGCCTACCTCACGGAGATCTGGCGCGGCTGCGTCGCCGCCATTCCGCGCGGGCAATGGGAGGCCTCGGCGAGCCTCGCCCTCAGCTTCGGCCAGCAATTCCGCCACATCATCCTGCCCCAGGCCCTGCGGATCGCGGTGGCGCCCACGGTGGGCTTCCTCGTGCAGGTCGTGAAGGGCACGGCGCTCGCCTCCGTGATCGGCTTCGTCGAGCTGACCAAGGCCGGCGGCATGATCGCCAACGTCACCTACGAGCCGATGCTGACCTATGGCTGCGTCGCGCTGATGTACTTCGTCCTGTGCTTTCCCATCAGCCTCTGTGCCCGCGTCCTCGAAAGGAAACTCGCGATGAGGACCCTCGCATGAGCGCCGCCCCGAACGCGCCGCCGGCCGGTGCGGGCGAGCCCCACACCCAGGTCGGCGCGCCGATCCTGCACATCACGGCCCTGCGCAAGTCCTACGGCGCGCACGAGGTGCTGCGGGGCATCGACCTCGACGTGGCGCGGGGGGAGGTGGTGGCGATCATCGGCAAGAGCGGCTCGGGCAAGAGCACGCTGCTCCGCTGCATCAACGGCCTGGAGGCCTTCCAGCACGGCTCGCTGATCGTCGACGGCCGGCACCTCCTTCACGACAACCCGAAGGCCATGCGCGAGCTGCGCCAGGGCGTCGGCATGATCTTCCAGAACTTCAACCTGTTCCCGCACCTCTCGGTGGGGCGCAACGTCATGCTGGCCCCCCACCTGGTGAAGCGGCGGCCGGGACCGGAGAACGCGGCGCGCGCCCGTCGGCTCCTCGCCCGGGTCGGCCTCGCGGAGAAGTTCGACGCGATGCCGGACAAGCTCTCCGGCGGGCAGCAGCAGCGGGTGGCGATCGCCCGGGCGCTGGCCATGGACCCGGCCATCATGCTCTGCGACGAGATCACCAGCGCCCTCGACCCGGAATTGGTGGGCGAGGTCCTGCGGGTCGTGGAGACCCTGGCCGAGGAGGGCATGACCCTGCTGATGGTCACCCACGAGATGAGCTTCGCCCGCAAGGTCGCCAACCGGGTGATCTTCATGCACCAGGGGCTCGTCCACGAGATCGGGACCCCGGCCGAGATCTTCGGAGCGCCGCGGACGCCGGAGCTGCGCCAGTTCCTGTCGTCGCTGCAGGATTAGGAGGGGTCCGGCTCAGGCCGCCTGGGCCGGCTCGATGTCCTCGCGGGAGGGCTCGTAGGCGCACCACTGGCAGTAGCCCTGGTCGGCGGCCTTCGGTGCGTTGCGCTGCGAGCAGCGGGGACAGATCAGCACGGACAGCTTCGTGCCGCGCAGGCGGGCGTAGCCGCGGCCGCGGAAGGTGACGGCCACCGACTCTCCGGGCTGGGAATCAGGGCTGGATGACATCGGGGCTCCTCGTTCCGTGATCGACGAGGATCAACGGCCAACCTTCGCATCGGTTCAGGCCGATCCCCAGACAATGCCGCGCCGCCGCATTCGGATCTGGCGCCGTCTCAGGCCGGGCGCCGGGCCGCGCCGCTCTCTCCCGAGGCGGATTGCGGACCGAAACGGGCATCGACGGCCGCCATGGTCCGCGCCAAGAGCGATGACAGGGCGGCGATCTCCGCCTCCGTCGTCGGCACCGAGCCGGAGCGGGCCTGGGCCTCGATCGCGCCCAGGGTCTCTGCCAGGGCGCGGCCGCCGATGTTCAGGCTCATCGACTTCAGGCTGTGCGCCGTCCGGGCCACCGCTTCGGCATCGGCTGAGCCCCAAGCGGCCTGCAGGTCCGCCAGGGCCCTCGGAGCGTGCTCCCGGTAGAGGCCGAGGATACGGGCGGCGAAATCGCCTCCGGCCCGGGCCGCCATGTCGACCAAGCCCGCGACCACTTCCGCGTCGAGGAGCCCGTCGGATTCCGATTCCGACGCCGCGACGGGTGTGCCCGCCGGCTCGGCCGCGGTCCCGGCCACCGGCGGCAGGGCGGACTGCGTGTCGGGCACCAGGAAGCCCGCCAGCGTGTCGGCCAGGGCCGACAGGGTGAAGGGCTTGGCGAGCTTGGCGTCCATCCCGGCGTCGCGCCAGGCTTCGGCGCCCGCCCCGACCACGTGGGCGGTGAGGGCGACGATCGGCGTGCGGGGGCGGCCCTCGGCGCGCGCCTCGGCCCGGATGGCCTCGGCCGCCGCGTAGCCGTCGAGGACCGGCATGCTGCCGTCCATGAGGACGAGGTCGAAGGTCCGGTCGCGGCAGGCTTCCAGGGCCAGGCGTCCATCCTCCACTAGGGTGACGGCCGTGACGCCGCAGCGGGCCAGGGCTTCGCGGGCGACCTCGCGGTTCACCGGGCTGTCGTCGGCCACGAGGATGCGGGCGGCGGGGAATTGCGGCAGGCGCGCGCGGGCGGCCGGGCCGGCCGCGCGCACGGCGAACGGCGTGCCGCCGGCGAGCGCGGCCAGGGCCACGCGCCATTCCTCCTGCACCACCGGCCAGGCCAGGACGTGGTCGGCCCAGCCGGCCTCCAGGATCGGGGCCGCGGCCGGGTCGCCGAGGCGCGCCAGGGCCATGACCCGGCCCGCGCCGGTCGGGCGATGCCCGAGGGCCAGGATCGTCGCCGCATCGGCGATCCAGTGGGCTGTGCCGGCCTCGGCGCTCTCCGCCGCCAGGGGGGCGAAGCCGGTCTCGGCGAGGCGGCGCGAGAGGCTGTCCCGGGTGGCCTGCCCCGGCACGGCGACGACGATCCCGGCCGCGACCGCGTCCGCGCGCCGGATGGGGGCGGAGGCGTCGGTGTCGATCGCCTCCAGGGGCAGCTCCGCCCAGAAGGTCGAGCCCTCGCCGAGCACGCTGTCGACGCCCATGCGGCCGCCCATGGCGAGGGCGAGGCGATGGGCGATCGAGAGGCCGAGGCCGGTGCCGCCGAAGCGCCGCGTGGTCGACTGATCGACCTGCGAGAAGGCCGAGAACAGGGTTCCGACCTTGTCGGCCGGGATGCCGACGCCGGTGTCCCGCACGCTGAGCCGCAGCATCCCGCCGGCGCCGCGCTCCAGCCGCACCAGCACCGATCCGGAGGGCGTGAACTTCAGGGCGTTGTTGACGAAGTTCGAGAGGATCTGACCGAGGCGCACCGGATCGCCGGTCACCCGGCGCGGCACGTCCGGGGCCACGGAGGCGGCGAGATCGAGACCGTTCTCGACGGCCTTCTCGGCGAACAAAGAGACCACGGTGTCGACGATCTCAGAGGGGTCGACGGGGATGCGCTCCAGGTCGAGCTTGCCCGCCTCCACCTTCGCGAAGTCGAGGATGTCGTTGATGATCGCCAGCAGGCTCTGGCCGGAGCGCGCGACCACCTCGGCGTAGCGCTGCTGCCGCTGCGGCAGTTCGGAGGCCGCCAGGAGCTCGGCCATCACCAGCATGCCGTTCAGCGGCGTGCGGATCTCGTGGCTCATGGTGGCCAGGAAGGAGGACTTGGCGGCGTTGGCGGCCTCGGCCGCCTGCTTGGCCTCGTGGAGGTCGGCCGTGCGCTCGGCGACGTCGGCCTCCAGGCGCTGCATGTGCCGGGCGAGGCGCGCGTCGCGCTCGCGCACGGTCTCGAGGAGCGCGTTGAACGATCGCGCCAGGACCCCGACCTCGTCGTCGCGCACGATCGCGGCGGCCCGGCTGTAGTCCTGCTCGACGCGGACGCTGTCCATGGTGCCGGCGAGCGCCGCGATCGGCTGCGTGATCGCCCGCTGGATCGCGTAGGAGATCGCGAAGCCCAGGACCATGACGAGGCTCGAGATCAGGGCCGAGGTCCGGAGCAGGGCGAGCAGGCGACCGTTGAGGTCGGCGAGGTCGGAGACGAGGATGAGGCTGCCGACGATCCGCCCGGCCTCCGCGACGGGCACCGACACCAGGGCGGTCCGGCTCGTGAGCAGCGCCAGGGGCGACTGGCCCTTGCGCAGGTCGAAATCATCGGCGAGGCGGGCCGTGAGCCCGCGATCCGCCAGGATCGAGCCGTCCGGGCGCTCGATGGCGGCATAGACGAGCTCGGAGGCCATGCCCTCGCGGGCGTCGGCGCCGTCGGTCTCGGTCCCGGCACCATCGAACTTGCCGATGGCGTTCAGGACGCGGCCTGCCCCCGCCGGATCCCCGGCCGCCGTGGCCTGGGCGCCCGACGCGGCGAGCACGTTGGCGATGGCGACGAGGGAGTCGCGCTTGTCGTCGGCGTAGCGGTTCACCTCCTGCCAGAGCGAGAGCAGCGTTCCGGCGAGGAAGGCGAGCGCCACGGAGGCGAACACCGCCAGGGCGAGGCGTCCGGCCAGGGTGCGCTGTCGGCGCGATTGGCGGGCGGACGGTCGAGGGTCGCCGGAGCGGTCGGGCGCGGGCCGTGGATCGGTCATGGTCGCGCAAGCTTACGCCGTGTTGGTTGGAAGGGTCTTAATCGCCCACGGTCTGCGACCCGCGATGCAGGGCGAACGGGCCGCGAGGCTGGTGTCCGCGACGTCAGGTCATCCATTTCGGGCGGATACCGGAAGATGAGGCGGCGATCAGGCGTCGAGGGCGCGACCCCGAGACCTGTGCGGATACGCAAGCAGCCTTCATGGAAGCCCTGCGGCGTGGGCCGGAGCGCAGGGAATCATTCATCAAGCCGGGTGATTTTGCCCGATTTGCCGGAATCTTAAGCGCTCGCGGCTAGACCGGAGCCGGGCTTCCCGCGACCCGTCCCAACCGTGCCCCGGCAGGTCGCCCGATCCGAATTCCACCCCGTCCCATGTCCGATCCCGCCAGCCCCGATCGCGTCGTCGCGAGACACGGCCGCCCCGTCCGGGGCGGGGGCAGGTGGCTGCGCGCGGTCGTGGCCCGCGCCTCCGTGCGGCGCTTCCGGAAGGATCAGTCCGGCGCCATGGCGGTCGAGTTCGCCATGGTCCTGTTCCCCCTCTGCATCCTGATCTTCTTCGTCCTGGAGAACGCGTTGGTCTTCTGGGTGACGTCCGCCCTCGACAACGGGCTCGACGCCTCGATGCGGCAGTTCTACGTCCAATCCGGCGCCTCGGCGACGTCGCTGCTCGACTCCGTGCGCGGTGAGGTCTGCCGCCAGGTCAATCCGTTCGTGCGTTGCGAGAACCTGAAGGTCGATATCGGCGTCTACGACAGCTTCACGCGGATCGACCGGAGCAGCCCCATCGACGCGGCCTCCGGAACCTGGCGGGCGGATTTCGGTGTCCAGCACGGCTGCCTCACCAAGGGAAGCGTGGTGGTGGTCCAGGCCGCCTTCGCCCAGCACACCTTCCAGAAGTTCGGCGTCGTGAAGAACCAGTTCCAGGACGGCAGCTGGCTCATCAACGCCACGGCCGTGCTGCAACTCGAAGGCAACTCCACCGGCGGCAGCGGCTGTTGAGGCATGCCCGTCGCGCCTCCCCGCCCCGTGATCGCGATCCAGCGGATGAAGGAGGGCCTCGCCCTTCGCTTCGCCCGGGCCGAGGACGGCGTCGCGATCCTCGAATTCGCCCTGATCGTGCCGGTGCTGCTGCTGATCTACTTCGGGACCGTGGAGCTCACGAGCGTGATGCGCAACGTGCGCAAGGTCGACATCCTGTCCCGCACCATCGGCGATACGCTGTCCCAGCGCACGATCCCGACGGCCGCCGAGGTCAACGACGTGTTCCAGGTGGCGCCCATCGTGCTCGCTCCCTTCGAGAGCGGCGGGGTGCAGATGACGGTGAGCGCGGTCGGGGTGGTCGGCGACGGCGAGACCGGTCCGCTCCAGGTCTGCTCCAGCGTGGCCGCATCGGGGTCGCCGGTCCGGGCGGCCGGGGCGCCGGCGCCCGTCGCCGAGGCCGACAGCATCCAGCCGAAGGGGACGCGCATGCTCCTCGTGGAGATCAGCGCCACCTACAAGCCGGTGGCCGGCACGGCCTTCTTCAAGGATGGGGCGGGCTTCGCCATCACCCGCAAGACCCTGTGGCCGGTCCGCTACGGCCGGCGCTACGCCAGCATGAGCCCGGAGGTCGTGCTCGGGAACGGCGTCTCCTGCCCGCCGCGCTGAGGGCAGCGGAACAGCCTCGCCGCTCGCGCGGCGCTGCCCGTCGGCCGACCCGGGCCTATTGCGTGAGCTGCGTGTCAGCGGAGCTCGGGCCGACGCCGGCCGGCACCGGCACGTCGGTGCTGCCGTAGCGGGCGTTCAGCATCAGGTTGGGGCCGTCGTAGAGGTTGATCGTCCGGGCGACGATCACCGTGTAGGCCGACTGATCCGCGACCGGCTTCTTGGAATCGATGATCAGGCGCCCGAGGGGCAGGTAGATCGTCCCCAGGAGCGTGCGGGCGTTGTCGCTGATGATCCGGTACTCGCGCAGGGCGATGAAGCCGCCCGGGGCGGGCTTGGCCTTGCCCTTTCCGCTGAGCGGCAGGGGCAGGATGGCGGGGATCGTGGCGTTGCGGTCCTCGAAGAACAGCAGCCCGGCCAGCAGGCCGTCCTTCGGCGCGGTGAGGCTGACGGTGCTCTTCTCGTCGAAGAGCAGGCCGCCGCGCACGCCGGTGAAGTAGAAACCGGTGTTGACGCCGCTCAGGCTGCCGCCCTTGTCGACCACGAGGGGGCCGTCCTTGAGGATGTAGATCCCGGGCTGCAGCGTGACGACGGCGCCCTTGGTGACGTGAAGGCCGCCGCAATAGGTGCCGGGCTGCAGGGTCACCGTCCCGCTGACGACGTTGACGCCGTAGGTCGGGTCGTCGATGCCGTCGATGAACTTCTTCGGATCGACGAAGAAGCCGAGGCTGATGCACGAGCCCGGCGCAGGACCCTGCCGGTCGATCAGCGGATCGCGCAGGGCGGGGCAGCCGGTGGCGGGCGGCGGCGTGAAGTTCGCGCCCGAGCCGGAATAGCCGCCGGCCGAGCAGGTGGAGAGGGCGGTGGCCACCGCGGCGTTCTCGCCCTGGATGCCCTCGGGGTTGGCGGAGTTCGAGTAGAGCGAGCAGTCGGTGGCGGTGATGCGGGCCGCGCTCTCCAGGTGGAAGGCGCCCATCGCCTGGCGGTCGAGGGCGAGCAGGCACAGCCGGGTGGTGCCGGCGAGCTTCGCCGTCGAGGAGACGCTGACCTCCAGGCTCGGGACGTTGAGGAGCTTGCCGAAGGACAGGGCGACCTGCTCGGTGAGCGTGAGGCGGACGCCGGAATGGTTGTTGAGGACTTCGGCCGTCACGGCCGGGGGCGCCGCGCTGCCGCTGCGGGCCTGGGCCAGGGCCATGGTCTTGGCCGTGCGGATCGCCGCCGCATCGTCGGCATTGGCGAGCTTGAACTGGTTGACGCCCGCGATGCTGCCGCTGTCGGCGGCGCGCTGGAGCTCCGCCCGCCGCTTCACCAGGGAGGCGTAGTCGATGGCCACGGCGCTCAGGCCGGTCAGGATCGGGAACATCAGCGCGACGATCACGAGGACGCCGCCGCTCCGGTCGCGCTTCAGCCGGTCGAGAAGGAGAAGAACGTTGACGAATGTCATGGCGCCGTCATGTCTTGAGCCGGGTTTCCAAGGGCTGAAGCCGTTCGTCGCGAATCCCGTACAGCGCACACAAAGCGGGGGACCGCGCGTCAGGATGCGCGCCGAACCGCGCCGGAAGCCCCGTTCCCGCCCGCCGCCGCACCGGCCTGCAGGGACGGCTGGTCGTGCGCCCGGAGGAAGGCGTCGACGCAGCGCGGGTCGAAATGCGTGCCCGCCTGTTCCCGCAGATAGGCGAAGGCCTCGCCTTGCGACCAGGCCTGCTTGTAGGGACGGTTCGAGGTCAGCGCATCGAACACGTCGGCGACGGCGACGATGCGGCCGCACAGGGGGATCGCCTCGCCGCGCAGGCCCCAGGGATAGCCGGTGCCGTCCCAGCGCTCGTGGTGGGTGGCGGCGATCTCCGCCGCGACCTGCACGAGGTGGGACGAGCTGCCCTCGAGGATGCGGCGCCCGCGCTCGGCATGCAGCTCCATCTCGCTGCGCTCCACCGGCGTGAGCGGGCCGGGCTTGAGCAGGATCGCGTCGGGGACGCTGATCTTGCCGACATCGTGCATGGTGGAGGCGAGGCTGAGTTCGCGGATCTCCGCCTCGGGGAGCCCGAGGGCCCGGGCCGTCAGGGTGACGTAGGCGGCCACCCGGGCGACGTGGTCGCCGGTCTCGGTGTCGCGATGCTCGGCCGCCTTCATCAGCATCGTGACGATCTCGCGCTCCCGCGCCTCGATCACCGCGGTGGCGGCCTTGACCTCGCGGTCGAGCCAGGCGGCGCGGTCGCGCTGCTCCAGGCGCGCCCGGTTGAGGGCCAGGAGGTTGGTGACCCGCGCCCGGACCTCGGAGGCCTCGAAGGGCTTGCCGATGAAGTCGGTGACGCCGCTCTCGAGCGCCTCGCGGCGCAGCTCGCGCGCGTTCATGCTCGTCACCATGACGAAGGGCACGTGCGCGAAGCCCGGCACCGCCTGGGCGGCCTTCAGGAAGGCGAGGCCGTTCATCCCCGGCATGTCGAAATCCGAGATCGCGACCCCGATCGCCTCGGCCTGCGCGCGGACGAAGGCCAGGGCCTGAGCAGGCTCGGT
Organism: Methylobacterium sp. AC433; assembly: GCF_979253015.1. Classification (NCBI taxonomy): domain Bacteria; kingdom Pseudomonadati; phylum Pseudomonadota; class Alphaproteobacteria; order Hyphomicrobiales; family Methylobacteriaceae; genus Methylobacterium; species Methylobacterium sp. AC433. Next base: position 17,184 of record NZ_CEEDBN010000005.1, read on the forward strand.
GAACGCGACCGTCTCGCAGCCCGGCAGGCCGCGAATGGCTTCGCCCATCAGGACATTGTTCAGCGGGTCGTCGTCGAGGATCAGAACATACATCAAAACTCAACCATCAGACGCGCGCCCTAACCTCGGTTTATGGGGCATGCTTCTCTACAAAAGGTTGAAATGATCTTCGTGCTCTATTGGCTCCGGGCCTTTCGCGGCCGCCTTGATTCCTGCTCCATCTCTGCGTGTTCCTGCGATGCGCGCCACAGCTCCGAATGGAAAGGGGCCGGATACGAGGCGCGTGCGCCCCGCATCCGGCCCCCAGGCCGTGTCATCGGGAACGGATCGCCCTACTCGGCGGCGATCTGGCTGGGCCGGACCGCCTCGACGCGGGCGGCGCAGAACTTGAACTCCGGGATCTTGCCCATGGGGTCGAGGGCCGGGTTGGTCAGGAGGTTGGCGGCGGCCTCGGCGTAGCAGAACGGCATGAAGATCATGCCCACCGGCACGTCGCGGTCGGACCGGACCTTGAGCTCCACCGCGCCGCGGCGGGTCTCCAGGCGCATGGTGTCGCCCGGTTCCAGGCCGAGGCGGTAGAGCTCCCGCGGCGCCATGAAGGCCACGGCCTCCGGCTCCAGGGCGTCGAGCACGCCCGAGCGCCGGGTCATCGATCCGGTGTGCCAGTGCTCCAGCACCCGCCCCGTCGACAGCACCATCGGGAACTCGGCGTCGGGCACCTCGTCCGGCGGCACGACGTTGGCCGGGACGATCTTGGCCCGCCCGCTCGCCGTCGGGAAGCCGGCATAGAAGATGATCTCGTTGCCGGGCTGGTCGGGACCGTCGACCGGGTAGGTCACGGCGCCCTCGCGCTCCAGCCGCTCCCAGGTGATGTTCTTCAGGGACGGCATCACCTGCGCCATCTCGGCGAAGATGTCGGCCGGGCCGGTATAGGTCCAGTCGAGCCCCAGGCGACGGGCGAGCTCCTGCAGGATCCACCAATCCTGGCGCGCGTCGCCGGGCGGCGGGACCACCGGCTTGGCGATCTGCACGCGCCGGTCGGTGTTGGTGAAGCTGCCCGCCTTCTCGGCGAAGGCCGAGGCCGGCAGCACCACGTCCGCGTGGAAGGCGGTCTCGGTCAGGAACAGGTCCTGCACCACGAGGTGGTCGAGCATCGCCAGGGCGTGGCGGGCGTGGTTGAGGTCGGGGTCCGACATCGCCGGGTTCTCGCCCTCGACGAACATGCCCTTGATCTCGCCCGCATGGATGGCGCGCATGATCTCGACCACCGTGAGGCCGTTCTTCGGATCGAGGGACTGGCCCCAGAACGTCTCGAACAGGTCGCGGACGGTCTCGTTCTCCACCGACTGGTAGTCCGGATAGACCATCGGGATCAGGCCGGCGTCGGAGGCGCCCTGGACGTTGTTCTGGCCGCGCAGCGGGTGCAGGCCGGTGCCGGGGCGGCCGATCTGGCCGGTGGTCAGCGCCAGTGCGATCAGGCAGCGCGAGTTGTCGGTGCCGTGCACGTGCTGGCTGACGCCCATGCCCCAGAAGATGATCGAGGCGCGGGAGCGCGCGTAGAGCCGGGCGACCTCGCGCAGGGTCTCCGCGTCGATGCCGCAGACCGGGGCCATCTTCTCCGGCGTGAACTCGACGATGCGCTCCCTCAAAGCCTCGAAGTTCTCGGTGTACCCGGCGATGTACTGCTCGTCGTAGAGCTTCTCCGTCACGATGACGTTGAGCATCGCGTTGAGCATCGACACGTCGGAGCCGGGCTTGAAGGCGAGGTGCTTGTAGGCGTGCCGCGACAGGACCTGCCGGCGCGGATCCATGATGATCAGCTTGGCGCCGCGCTCCTTGACCGCGTTCTTGATGAAGGTCGCGGCCACGGGGTGGTTCACCGTCGGGTTGGCGCCGATGATGACGATGACCTCGGCGTCGAGGGCCGCCGCGAACGGGGCCGAGACCGCGCCGGAATTCAGGCCCTCCATCAGGGCCGCCACGGAGGAGGCGTGGCAGAGCCGCGTGCAATGGTCGACGTTGTTCGAGCCGAAGCCGAGGCGCACCAGCTTCTGGAAGAGGTAGGCCTCCTCGTTCGAGCCCTTGGCCGAGCCGAAGCCCGCCAGGGCCTTGCGGCCGACGGTGTCGCGGATGTGCTTGAGGCCGCCGGCGGCGCGCTCCAGCGCCTCCTCCCAGGTCGCTTCGCGGAAGTGGGTCCAGGGATTGGCCGGATCGACCTGGTCGTTGGCGTCCTTGGCCACGTTGTCGAGGCGGATCAGCGGCTTGGTCAGCCGGTGGGGGTGGTGGACGTAGTCGAAGCCGAAGCGGCCCTTCACGCAGAGGCGGTTCTGGTTGGCTGGCCCGTCACGCCCCTCGGCGTAGACGATCTTGTCGTCCTTGACCTTGTAGGAGACCTGGCAGCCGACGCCGCAATACGGGCAGAGGGAATCCACCTCGCGGTCGGGATAGACGGTGCGGGTCTGGCTGTCGTCGAGATAGGCCGCCGGCATCAGCGCGCCGGTCGGGCAGGCCTGGACGCACTCGCCGCAGGCGACGCAGGTCGACTGGCCCATCGGGTCGTCGAAGTCGAACACGGGCTTGGCGCTGGACGAGCGGTAGGCCATGCCGATGACGTCGTTGACCTGGACCTCGCGGCAGGCGCGGACGCAGAGGTTGCACTGGATGCAGGCATCGAGGTTCACCCGCATGGCCGGGTGGCTCCAGTCTCCCTCCCAGCGCTGGGCCGCCGGGAAGCGGCTCTCGGTGACCTCGACATGGTCGGCCTGCGCCCAGAAATGCGAGGTCGGATCGTGCGAGATCTCGCGGGCCGGCTGGTCGGCCACCAGGAGCTCCATCACCATGGCGCGCGCCTTGGTCGCCCGCTCCGAGGCCGACTTCACCTTCATGCCGACGCCCGGCACCCGCTTGCAGGAGGCGGCGAGCACGCGCTCGCCCTCGATCTCGACCATGCAGGCGCGGCAATTGCCGTCCGGCCGGTAGCCCGGGGCGGGCTTGTGGCAGAGGTGGGGGATGTGCGTGCCCAGGCGCTGGGCGACGGCCCAGATCGTCTCGCCGGGGGCGGCCTCGACCTGCTGCCCGTCGAACTCGAAGACGACGCCGGGGATGCCGGCCGGCATCTCCTTGAGGCCGAAGGTGCCGCTCGGGGCGGGACCCGCCTGGCCGCCGGACTGGGCGCCCTCCGAATAGGTGCTCCCGGCGCCCGGGTTGGCGCCGTCCGCCTTGCCGCCCGCATCCTGCGGGCCGGTGGGCGTGGTGGCGTGGGCTCCGCTGAGACCCGAGTTCTGTGTGCCGCTGCTCATGGTTCCGCTCCAGTCATGGTGCAGGAAAATCGGGGCGCCGGAAAACCGGGCTTGGTGCAGCCGCCGCCGGGGGCAGCCGCGCCGTCGGGTTCAGGATCGGATCGCTACTCGGCCGCGATCCGCTGCGGCGACGGGAAGAGGTCCGGGAAGTACTTGATCACGGTGGTGAGCGGGTTCGACGCCGCCTGGCCCAGGCCGCAGATCGAGGCGTCGCGCATGCATTGCGAGAGTTCGCCGAGGAGATCGGTGTCCCACACGTCGTTCTCCATCATCACGCGCGCCTTCTGCGTGCCGGAGCGGCAGGGGGTGCACTGCCCGCAGGATTCGTCCTCGAAGAACCGCATCAGGTTCAGGGCCGCGCCGCGCACGTCGTCCTGGTCCGACAGCACGATGACCGCGGCCGAGCCGATGAAGCAGCCGTATTTCTCGAGGGTGCCGAAATCGAGGGGGATGTCGTCCATGCTGGCCGGCAGGATGCCGCCCGAGGCGCCCCCCGGCAGGTAGGCCGCGAAGCTGTGCCCGTCGCTGATGCCGCCGCAATATTCCTCGATCAGTTCGCGGATGGTGAGGCCGGCGGGGGCGAGCTTGACGCCCGGTTCCTTGACGCGGCCCGACACCGAATAGGAGCGCAGGCCGACCCGGCCGTTGCGGCCGTGGCTCTTCCACCACTCGGCGCCCTTCTCGATCAAATCCCTGACCCAGTAGAGCGTCTCGACGTTGTTGATCAGGGTCGGGCGGTTGAACAGGCCGACCTGGAACGGGAAGGGCGGCTTGTGCCGCGGCAGCCCGCGCTTGCCCTCCAGGGACTCGATCAGCGAGGATTCCTCGCCGCAGATATAGGCGCCGGCGCCGCGGCGCAGGTGGATGCGCGGGCCGCCGGCCGGGAGCTTCGCGATCTCGCGGGCCAGGATCTCGCGGGAGATCGGGTACTCGTCGCGCAGGTAGATGTAGACGTCGTCCGCCTCCACCACGTGGGCGCCGATCAGCATGCCTTCGAGGAAGCGGTGCGGATCGGCGTTGAGGTAGAGCTGGTCCTTGAAGGTGCCGGGCTCGCCCTCGTCGCCATTGACCGCCATGAGACGGGGGCCGGGCTCGCCGCGCACCGAGCGCCACTTGCGCCCCGTGGGGAAGCCGGCGCCGCCGAGCCCGCGCAGGCCGCCGTCGTCGAGCACCTGCAGGATCGCGTCGACGCTGAGCTCGCCCGAGCGCAGCCGGTCGAGGACCGCGTAGCCGCCGCCGGCCCGGTAGGCATCGTAGTCGGGATAGGCCGGCAGGTGGGCGTGGGTGTCGCCGGCCTCCACCGCCGCCTTGACGCTGGCGACGTCGGCCTTGTGCAGGAAGTTGTGGCCGACCTCGACCGCAGGGGCGTGGTCGCACAGGCCGACGCAGGGCGCGCGCACGACGCGGACTCCGCTGCCGAGGGTCTCTCGCAGGGCCTCCATCAGGGGCTCGGCGCCGAACATCGCGCAGGTGAGGCTGTCGCAGACGCGCACGGTGAGCGCCGGCAGGTCGGCCTCGCCGTCCTTCAGCACGTCGAAATGCGCGTAGAACGTCGCCGTCTCGAAAACCTCGGCGAAGGCCAGACCCATCTCGTCGGCCAGCGCCGCGAGATGGGCGGCGCTGATCTGCCCGTAGGTGTCCTGGACGAGGTGGAGGTGCTCGATCAGCAGGTCGCGCTGCCGCGACCGGTCGCCCAGCAGGCGCTCGATCTCGACCTTGGCCACGGGCTCGACCTGCCGTCCCTTGGGGACGGGCCGGGCCCGATTGCGTCCCTTGCCGGGATGGTCGAAGCGGCGAACCTCGCCGATGTCATGCGCGCTCATGCGATCATCCTACCCCTTTGGTATTCAAAATACCAGATTCTGCGCAGTGTTCTTATAGGCCTCCCCTTAGCAGCACATCATAAAAATTCGGAAGTGAATTTGGTCGCGCCTCACTGCCCGCCATAGGCGCGCAGCGGACGTCCCGCCTCCGAACGCTGGACGAAGGCCGGTCTTCCGTTCGCCGGCAGCTCCGCGAGTCTTGGACCGACCACGGCACCGAGCTCGAGTTCGAACGCATCGAGGGCTTCGTTGGCCCGTTTCACTGCGTCGGCATCGAGGGATGCTCCGTGCGGGCGGTCGAGGCCGGCTCGGCGTAACGTCTCGCGCACCGCGTCGAGCAGGTCCGGCGTCAGGGGCGGCGCCGCCTCGTCGGCGTAGCCGCGCGCCACCAGTTCGGCCCAGTCGGCCGGGGAAGAGGTCTGGGTTTCGGTCATCGATGCGGCTCCAAGTCGCGACTGTCGGAACACCAACGCGCGACGCGGCCTTTCCGCCGCGCGTCAGTAGCCGCGCATCCGGTCGAGGCCGGCGGGCACCCGGCCCGTCCGGCGGAACTCGGCCACGGCGTCGGCGACGATGGCGGCGGCCGAGGCCATGTCCGTCGGTGCCGCGACGTGGGGCAGGATCGTGATCCCGGGATGCGCCCACAGGCGGTGTTCCGGCGGCAGGGGCTCCGTGGGGAAGACGTCGAGGATCGCGTGGCCGAGGGCGCCCGCTTCCAGGGCGGCGAGGAGATCGTCCTCGACGAGGTGGGCGCCGCGCCCGAAATTCACCAGGGCCGCGCCCGGTGGCAGCTGCCGGAAGACGTCCGCATCGAGGATGCCGCGGGTGTCCGGCGTCAGGGGCAGCAGGTTGACCAGGATGTCCGCCGCCGCGAGGCTCCGCGCCAAGCCCTCGGGACCGCAGGCGACCGGGACCGATCCGTGCGGGGTGCCGGACCGGCTCCAGCCCCGGACGGGGAAGCCGATGGCGCGGAGCAGATCCGCCGCGGCGCGGCCCATCTCCCCGAGGCCGAGGATCGTCACGCGGCGCGCGCTCGCCGGGCGAACCGGGTGCTGGCGCCACGTCCCCGTCCGCTGCTGCGCCGCGTAGCGCGGGAAATCGCGGTGGAGGGACAGCACCGCCGCCGCCACCGCCTCCGCCATGGCCCGCGCCAGGGTCGGGTCGACGAGGCGCCGCACCGGCACGTCGGGCAGCGTGTCGTCCAGGACGAGCCGGTCGACGCCGGCCCACAGGCTCTGGATCCAGCGCAAGCTGGGAAGGCCGGCAAGGGCTCCCAGCGGCGGGTTCGCCACGATGGCGACCTCCGCCTCGGCGGCCTCGGCGCCGTCCGAGATCGTGAGAATGCGCTCATCCGGCATGGCCGCGCCGAGGGCGTCGCGCCAGCCGGCTTCCTCCTCGGCGGGGAGGCTGGTCACGAGAAGCAGAGGGGCCGGCATGGGATTGGATCTCCTCGGGGTCATCGCGCCGCGACGGGATCACCCCGCGACCCGCCCGGCGTCAACGGAGCGGCTTGACCTCCCTGGTATGAAGCATGCCTGATTGCGATCCTCACCGGTCAGCGTCAGGATCCCATGTCCAAGCCCGCGCTCGTCTCCAAGCCCGCGCTCGTCGTCGCCCTCGCGACCCTGCTCACCCAGGCCGTGCCCGCCTCGGCGCAGAGCCAGGCCGCAGCGCCGTTCCGTGTCGAGGAAGCGACGATCGCCGGACTCCGCGAGGCGCTCGCCGCCGGGCGAATCACCTGTCGAGCTCTCGTCCAGGGCTATCTCGACCGCATCGCCGCCTACGACCAGGCCGGCCCGAAGCTCGCGGCGGTCCGGGCGGTGAACCCTCAGGCCCTGGCGCAGGCCGAGGCCTACGATGCGGACCGCGCGGCGGGCGCGGCCAAGCCCCTCGGCTGCGTGCCGCTGCTGCTGAAGGACAACTACAACACCGCCGAGTTGCCGACGACCGGCGGCTCGGCTGCCCTGGCGGGGGCGCAGCCGGCGCAGGACGCCACGTCGGTGGCTCGCCTGCGCGGCGCCGGCGCCATCGTGCTGGCCAAGGCGAACATGCAGGAATTCGCCCTCGGCGGCGTCTCGGTCAGCTCGCTGGGCGGCCAGGTCCGCAATCCCTACGACCTGACCCGCACGCCCGGCGGTTCCAGCGGCGGCGTCGGCGCGGGCATCGCCGCCGGCTTCGCCCTCGGGGGCCTCGGCAGCGACACCGTGAATTCGATCCGCTCGCCGGCCTCGGCCAACGACCTCGTGGGCCTGCGCGTCACGCAGGGGCTGATCAGCCTCGCGGGCATCATGCCGGTCTCGAAGACGCAGGACGCCATCGGCCCGATCACCCGAACGGTGGCGGATGCGGCGGCACTGCTGCAGGTCATGGCCGGAACCGACCCGGCCGATCCGCTCACCGCCGCGGCGGCCGGCAAGGTCGGGCAGACCTACGCCGATGCGCTGAAGCCCGACGCCCTGAAGGGGGCGCGGCTCGGCGTCGTCACCGCCCTGTTCGGGACCAAGCCGGAGCATGCGGAGGTCAATGCCGTCATGCAAAGGGCGCTCGACGCCCTGGAGGCGGCGGGCGCCACCCTGGTGCGGATCGACGATCCGGTCTTCGAGGCCGACGCCCTCAACCGCGAGGACGACGTCCAGACCTACGAGTTCAAGGCGCTGATGAACGGGTATCTCGCCACGATTCCCAACGCGCCGCACAAGGATCTCGCCGGCATCCTGGCCTCGGGCCAGTTCCACCGCGCCGCCCTCGAGAAGTTCCTGACGGCGGCCGAGGCGCGCCGGGACGGCATGGCCGAGCCCGAGTACAAGGCCCGCCTCGGGCGGATCGCCGACCTGAAGGCACATGTCGCCGAGGTCTTCGCGGCCCAGACCCTCGATGCCCTGGTCTATCCGCTGCAGAAGCGGCTCGTGGTGCCGATCGGCGAACTCAACCAGGCGGATCGCAACGGGATCGTCGCCGGGCTGACGGGCTTTCCGGCCATCGATGTCCCGGCCGGGTTCTCGGCGGCCACCGAGACGGCGCCCGAAGGTGTGCCGGTGGGCATGGACCTGCTCGGCCGGCCCTGGAGCGAGGCGAAGCTCCTCGGACTCGCCTACGCGTTCGAGCAGGCGACAAAGCTGCGCCGCCCGCCGGCCAGCACGCCGGCGCTCGGCGCGCCTTGATCAGGTCGCCAGGGTCGGGGCCGGCACCAGATCACGCACCCGCCACATCGCCCGCGCGAGATGCGAGCGATAGGGCGCGAAGGGAAGGGCGCAGGCCTGCGTGTCGGTGCATCCGGTCAGGCGCCGAAGACTGCCGACGGCGGCGACGTCGCCGGCCGGCCAGATGTCCGGGTCGCCGTAGTGGAAGATGCCGATCATGTCGGCGGTCCACTGACCGACGCCCTTGATGCTCCTCAGGATCGTCGAGCGTTCCGGGTGGGCAAGCGTGGCGAGGGTGGGGCCGAACAGGCCCGCCTCGTCCGCCGCGCGGATCGCCAGCACGGCGCGCACCTTGGCGCCGGAGAGGCCGCAGCCGCGCAGGGTCTCGGCATGCGCTTCGACGAAGAGGTCGCGGGGCGTGAGCTTCTGCAGGAGGGCCGCCGCCTCGACGCGGCCCCAGATCGCCGCAGCGGCGCGGATCGAGAGCTGCTGGTTGACGACCTCGAGGGCGAGGCGGTCGGCGACATGAGCGTGGGTCGGCGGATCGACCGGCACCGGTCCGATGCGCATCAGGGCGTCATGCAGGGACGCGGACAACCCCCGGGCGATGCCCAAAAGGTGGGTGTGCGGATCGGGGTCGGGCGTCATGCGGTCCGGTAGGGACGGGCATCGAAAGGCCTCGGCCCCTAGACGGGGCCGAGGCGGTCGGTTCAGCGGTCGCGGCGCTCGCGCGTGATGGTGGTGCGCTCCTCGCGACGCTCGATCCGGTCGTCGCGGCGATCCGGGTCGACGCCGAGGACGCCGCCGACGGTTCCGGTGGCCGCGCCGACGGCGCCGCCCACCACGCCGCCGATCGGGCCGGCCGCACGGTTGCCGTCCTCAACGCCGCGCTCGGCGCCCCGGACGGTGCCCTGGGCCTGGGCCGTGCCGGCAAGCGCCACGGGGGTGAGCAGGAGGGCGGTGGCGATGACGAATGACTTCATGAGAGGGACCTCGCTTCGGTGGTTCGGAATGGCCGGTCACGGCTTCGCGACCGGTTCGGCATGACCCATCAACGGCCGAGACGCGGAAAGGTCACAGAATTCGTTGGATCGGGCGCGGGAGGACGTCGGGTGAGGCCGCACTCCGGTGCCTCGCTCCATGCCGTCTCCGTCCGCGTGGTGGCGCAAGCAAGACGGCACCGCGATGACGTCGACGACGGTCCCTGCGTCGGGCGCCCGGTCGGGGATCGCGTCGGCCGCGAGGCACTGACCGGTGGCGATGGCGCCGTCTCTATCCATGGTCCCGATGCGGCGGGCCGCCATGCCGGAGGCCCGCCGGTTCGGGGCAGCGCCCGTCAGCGCCGTGAGGTCGGCCGGGGCTTCAGGTCGTCGAGGGCGTCGGCATTGGCCCGGCCCCAGGCGTAGAGAAGCTCCACCGGCTCGACGAAGCGGTCGCCGAGCGGGGTGAGCCGGTACTCCACCGCCGGCGGCACCGTGCCGGCCACGTGCCGGGTGAGCAATCCGCTCGCCTCCATGTCCCGCAGGGTCTGGGTGAGCATCTTCTTCGAGATCCCGGGCAGGCTCCGTTGGAGGATTCCAGTGCGCGCGCAGCCGGCATGGCGGGCGTGCAGGGTGTGCAGCACCATGCTGGTCCACTTCGTCGCGAACAGTTCGAGCACCCGGCGCGGCGCACAATCCTCGCGCCAATCCGCGTCCACGCTCAGCCTCTCCATCGTGGTTACCTTCAGGTGCCTATGACCCCAATCGGTGCCGTCTGGTCAGGGACGGACTGTCTCCATAGGTCGGTTCGAAATCAAGACGGAGACTTTCATGACCAGGACGGCCCTCATCGCCGGCGTCAGCGGTATCGTCGGCAACAACCTCGCCCGCCACCTCGTGTCGGAGGGCTGGTCCGTGGCCGGTCTCGCCCGGCGCCCACCCGCCGACCTGCCCGGCGTGACGCCTTTGGCCGCCGACCTGCTCGATCCCGAGAGCCTGCGCGCCGCGCTGGCGGAGATCCGGCCCACCGACGTCTTCATCACGACCTGGCTGCGCCAGGAGACGGAAGCCGAGAACATTCGCGTCAATGGCGCGATGGTGCGCAACCTCCTGGACGCCCTCCGGCCGAACGGTGGCGTGGAGCATGTCGGGCTGGTCACCGGGCTCAAGCACTATCTCGGGCCCTTCGAGGCCTACGGGAAGGGCACGCTGCCGGCCACGCCGTTCCGCGAGGACCAGGGCCGCCTCGACGTCGAGAATTTCTACTATGCGCAGGAGGACGAGGTCTTCGCCGCCGCCGCGCGGGACGGTTTCGGCTGGAGCGTGCACCGGCCCCACACCATCATCGGCTACGCGCTCGGCAACGCCATGAACATGGGCGTGACGCTGGCGGTCTATGCCAGCCTCTGCCGCGAGACCGGCCGTCCGTTCCGCTTCCCCGGCTCGGCCGTGCAGTGGAACGGGCTCACCGACATGACCGATGCGCGGATCCTGGCGCGCCAGCTCGCCTGGGCCGCGACCACGCCGGCGGCGCGCAACGAGGCCTTCAACATCGTCGACGGCGACGTCTTCCGCTGGAGCTGGATGTGGGGCCGGATCGCCGACTGGTTCGGCGTCGAGCCGGCGCCCTTCGACGGAACGGTCCTCCCGCTCGAGCAACAGATGGTCGGGGCCGCCCCGCTCTGGGCCGAACTCGCCGCGCGGCACGGTCTCAAGGAGGCCGATCTCGGGCACCTCGCCTCGGCCTGGCACACCGATGCGGATCTCGGCCGCCCGATCGAGGTCGTCACCGACATGAGCAAGAGCCGGCGCTTCGGCTTCCTCGACTATCAGGCCACCGACGACGCGTTCTTCGACCTGTTCGCGCGCCTGCGGGCCGAGCGGGTCATCCCCTGACGCGCGCCCTGACGCGCGCGTCGTGCCGGGCCGCGGGACATCTCGGGTGACCGCGACGCCCCGCGGCGGGTCCCGCGACTTGCGGGTCTTGCGACTTGCGGGTCCTGCGACTTGGCGGCCCGGCCGTTCGGCTCCATCATCGCCAGAGCCCTCCGATCCCGGGACCCCGATCCGATGAAGCCGTTCGACTGGACCACCGGCTACCCCACCGTGCGGATGCCGATCTTCGGCCGCAACATGGTCTCGACCTCGCACGCGCTCGCGGCCCAGGCCGGCATCCGCATGCTCTGGCAGGGCGGCAACGCGGTGGACGCCGCCATCGCCACGGCGGCGGCCAAGACCATCACCGAGCCCTGCAGCAACGGGCTCGGCTCGGACGCCTTCTGCATCCTGTGGGACGGCCGGCAGCTGCACGGGCTCAATGCCTCCGGCGGCGCGCCGGCGGCCTGGACCCCCGACTACTTCACCCGGAAATACGGTGCGGCCGAGCGCCCGCCGATGCGGGGCTGGGATTCCGTCACGGTACCGGGCGCTGTCGCGGCCTGGGTGGCCCTGAGCGAGCGCTTCGGAAAGCTGCCCTTCGCCGACCTCCTGCAGCCCGCCATCGACATCGCCGAGCGCGGCTACCTCGCGCCGGTGGTGGTGCAGCAGAAATGGGCGGCGGCCGCCCGGGTCGCGGACCTCGTGCGCCAGCCCGGTTTCGCCGAGACCTTCCTGCCCCACGGCCGCGCCCCGCATGTGGGCGAGCGCGTCACCCTGCCGGGCATCGCCCGGGCGCTTCGGGCCATCGCGCAGACGAAGGGGCGCGCCTTCTACGAGGGCGAGATCGCGGAGGCCATGGCCCGGCACGCCGCGGCCCATGGGGGCGCCATGACGGTGGCGGACCTTTCCGCCTTCCGGCCCGAATGGGTGACGCCGACGGCCAAGGATTACCGGGGCTACACGCTCCACGAGATCCCGCCGAACGGCCAGGGCATCGCCGCACAGATCGCCCTCGGGATCCTCGAATCCTTCGACCTCGCCGGCCTGCCGGTGGACGGGCCGGAGGCGCAGCACCTGCAGATCGAGGCGATGAAGCTCGCCTTCGCCGACACCTATCGCTACGTCGCCGACGCCCGCACCATGGCGGTGACCCCGGAGGCGATGCTCGACCCGGCCTATCTGGCGGCGCGCGCCAAGCTGATCGACCCGCGCCGTGCCCAGGACTTCGGCGCCGGCAATCCGGTCCGCGGCGGCACGATCTACCTGACGGCGGCCGACGAATCCGGCATGATGGTGAGCTTCATCCAGTCGAACTTCATGGGCTTCGGCTCCGGCGTGGTGGTGCCCGAATGGGGCCTGTCCCTGCAGAACCGCGGCTACGGCTTCGTGCTGGACGCGGCGAGCCCCAACGTGGTGGCGCCGGGCAAGCGGCCCTTCCACACCATCATCCCGGGCTTCCTCACGCAGGGTGAGGCGCCCGTGATGAGCTTCGGCGTGATGGGCGGCAACATGCAGCCCCAGGGACACCTGCAGACCCTGGTGCGGATGATCGACCACGGCCAGAACCCGCAGGCCGCGTGCGATGCGCCGCGCTGGCGCTTCAATGCCGGGCTGGAGATCAACGCCGAGGCGACGCTGCCGGCCGCGACCCTGCAGGGCCTGGTGGAGCGCGGCCACCGCGTCGACGTGATCGAGGACAGCTACCAGGATTTCGGCGCCGGCCAGTTCATCTGGCGCATGGGCGATCCCGGCACCGAGGGCTATGTCGGCGCCAGCGATCCCAGGCGGGACGGGCAGGTCTCGGTCTGGTGAGGCCGGGTCGTTGCCAACCGGTCCGCTGGCACAGATAATGTATGCACTTTTGGACGTGCCGACCGGATCGAACCTGCCGCGCGTCCTGCGCGGACGAGCGCCGATCCCGAACGGTCCCTGACCCGAAGGACATTGGATGCTGCGTCTGTTCGCTGCCAGCCTCGCCGTGGGCGCTGTCTCGCTGTCACCGGCCCTCGATCACGCTGCCCAGGCTCAGACCCTGCGCTTCGGCCTGATGGAGGACCCGGATGCCCTCGACCCGACGCTCGCACGCACCTTCACCAGCCGCATGGTCTTCGCCGCGATGTGCGACAAGCTCGTGGATATCGGCCCCGACCTGAAGCCGGTGCCCCAGCTCGCCACCCGCTGGAGCCTGTCGGAGGACCAGAAGACGCTGACCATGACCCTGCGGCCGGGCGTGCTCTTCCACGACGGCGAGAAGCTCGACGCCGCGGCGGCGAAGTACAGCATCGAGCGCCACCTGAAGCTGCCCGGCTCGCAGCGGCGCGGCGAGATCGCGCCGATCGACCGGGTCGAGGTCGTCGACGACCTGACCTTCAAGATCTTCCTGAAGACGCCGTTCGCGCCGCTGATGGCGCAGTTCACCGATCGGGCCGGGATGATGGTCTCGCCCAAGGCCGCCGAGCGCCTGGGCGACAAGTTCTCCACTGCGCCCGTCTGCGCCGGGCCGTTCAAGTTCGTCGAGCGGGTGCCGCAGGACCGGATCGTGGTCGAGCGCTTCGACGATTACTGGAACAAGGACCAGATCCACCTCAAGCGCATCGAGTTTCGGCCGATCCCCGACGGCACCGTCCGGTTGACCAACCTGCGCGCCGGTCAGCTCGAACTCCTGGAGCGCCTGACCCCCACCGACCTGTCGCAGGTGACCCGCGACCCGAAGCTCAAGGTCGGCTCGACCATCGAGCTCGGCTTCCAGTCCATCGTCTTCAACCCGAACAGGGCGGGCTCCGCCGTGGCCGATCCGCGGGTGCGCGCCGCCTTCGACCTCGCCATCGACCGCAACGCCCTGAACCAGGTGGTGTTCAGCGGCGAGTTCCTGCCCGGCAACCAGTGGGTCTCGCCCAAGCACCCGGCCTACGTGAAGGACTATCCCCTCCCGAAGCGGGACGTCGCCAAGGCCAAGGCCCTGCTGGCGGAGGCCGGCGTCCCGAAGCCGTCCGTCACCCTCACGGTCTACGCCAACAACGAGGCGCCGCAGGTGGGGCAGGTCATCCAGGCGATGACCCGCGAGGCGGGCTTCGACGTGAAGCTCCAGGCCACCGACTTCACCACCGCGCTCGATGCCGCCGACAAGGGCAACTTCGACGCCTACCTCTACTCCTGGAGCGGCCGGCCCGACCCGGACGGCAACACCTTCAGCTTCCTGGCCTGCAAGACGCCGCTGAACTACGCCCGCTACTGCAACCCGGACGCGGACGCGGCGCTCGCTGCCGAGCGCGCCACGGTGGACCCGGCCCAGCGGGCCGAGGCCTGGAAGCGCCTCGCCGACAAGGTGATGGCCGACCGGCCATTGATCTACCTGTTCCACCGCAAGCTGTTCTGGGCCTACAGCACCAAGCTCGCCGGCTTCACGCCCTATCCCGACGGCCTCGTGCGCTTCACCGGCCTGACGCTGAACTGAGGCGGGAGCCCGGCCGATGCTGCGCTTCCTCGTCCAGCGCCTGGCGCTCGCGATCCCCACCCTGGTGATCGCCTCGATGATCATCTTCACCCTGCAGCAATTGCTGCCGGGGGACACGGCGACCGCCCTGTCGGGCGAGGAGCGCGACCCCGAGGTCATCGCCTTCATCCGGCAGAAGTACCATCTCGATCAGCCGCTTCCCGTGCGCTACGCCCTCTGGGCCGGCGGCGTGCTCCAGGGGGATCTCGGCGAATCGATCCGCCTGCAGAAGCCGGTCATCGACCTCGTGATCGAGAAGCTGCCGGTGACCCTGGAGCTCGCCTGCCTCGCCATGCTGGTGGCCCTGGTCATCGGCGTGCCGATGGGCATCCTCTCGGCGGTCAAGCGCGGCACCGCCGCCGACACCCTGGCCAACGGGATCGCCCTCTGGGGCCTGTCGGTGCCGAACTTCTGGCTCGGCATCCTGATGATCCTGCTGTTCTCGGTCCAGCTCGGCTGGCTCCCGGCCTCCGGCTACGTCTCGCCCTTCGAGAGCCTGTCCGAGAACCTGCGCTCCATGGCGATGCCGGCCTTCGTGCTGGGCAACGCCATCGCGGCGGTGATGATGCGCCACACCCGCGCGGCGATGCTGGGCGTGCTCGGCTCGGACTACGTCCGCACCGCCCGGGCCAAGGGCGTCTCCCCCCTGCGCCTGATCCTGCGCCACGCCCTGCCCAACGCCGCGATCCCGATCATCACCCTGGGCGCCCTCGAATTCGGGCAGCTCCTGTCCGGCGCCGTGCTCACCGAGCAGGTCTTCTCGGTGCCGGGCTTCGGCAAGCTGATGGTCGATGCTGTGTTCAACCGCGACTACGCCACCGTTCAGGGCGTCGTGATCTGCACCGCCACCACCTACGTCCTCCTCAACCTCGCGGCCGACCTCCTCGCGGCCTTCGTCAACCCGAAGCTGAGGCGCGCGTGAGCAACGTCGGCATCACTCGGCCGGACATCCGCGAACCCGGCGCGGCGCTTCCCCCGGCGACGCCGCTGCGTGCCGAGCCCGGCCCCGTCCGCGAATTCTGGACGCGCCTCAGCGCGCGGCGCACCGCAATGGTCGGCCTCGTCATCGTGGTGGCGCTGATCCTGATGGCGGTCTTCGCCGACTGGATCGCGCCCTACGATCCCATCGCCACCGACTGGGGCGCCATCCGCACCGCGCCGAGCTGGGCGCACCCGTTCGGCACCGACGAGGTCGGACACGACGTGCTCTCGCGCATCATCTTCGGGGCGCGGGCCTCCCTGGGGGCCGGCCTGACCTCGGTGGCCCTCGCGGTGGCCCTCGGCCTCCCGTTCGGACTGCTCGCCGGCTATGCCGGCGGCGTGGTCGATCTGCTCATCATGCGCCTGACCGACGCGCTGCTGGCGATCCCGTTCCTGATCCTCGCCATCGCGCTCGCCGCCTTCCTCGGCCCGAGCCTGACCAACGCCATGGTGGCGATCGGCCTCTCGGCGACCTCGACCTTCGTGCGCCTGACCCGGGCGCAGGTGCAGGCGGTGGCGGCGGAGGAGTTCGTGGAGGCCGCGCGCGCGGTCGGCAACCCGCCCTGGCGCATCGCCATCCGCCACATCGTGCCCAACATCGTGCCGGCGATCCTGGTCCAGGCGACCCTGACCATCGCCGCGGCGATCATCGCCGAGGCCAGCCTGTCCTTCCTCGGCCTCGGTCAGCAGCCGCCGGAGCCGTCCTGGGGCTCGATGCTCAACGTCGCCAAGAACTTCCTCGAGCAGGCGCCCTGGATGGCGATCTGGCCCGGCGCCTCGATCTTCCTCGCGGTGCTGGCCTTCAACCTCCTCGGCGACGGCCTGCGCGACGCCCTCGACCCCCGGCAGAGGACCTGACGATGGGCCAGGACAGGGAAACCCTGCTCGACGTCCGCGACCTCGCCGTCGCCTTCGACAGCGAGGGCGGCGCGGTACACGCGGTCAACGGCGTGTCCTACACGCTGGCCGAGGGCGAGACCCTCGGCATCGTCGGCGAATCCGGCTCCGGCAAGAGCGTCCACGTACTGGCGATGCTGGGCCTGATCCCGCGACCGCCCGGCCGCATCACCGGCGGACGGGTCCTGTTCGAGGGCCGCGACCTCCTCGCCCTGCCGGAGCGCGACCTGCGCAAGGTGCGCGGCGGCCAGATCGGCTTCGTGTTCCAGGACCCGATGAGCTCGCTCAACCCCGGCATGACGGTGGCCGCGCAGATCGTCGAGCCCCTGCGCATCCATCTCGGCCTCGACGGCCGCGCGGCCCGCGCCCGCGCGAAGGACCTCCTCGACCTCGTGCGCATCCCCAATGCCGGCGCGCGCCTCGACCAGTACCCGCACGAGTTCTCCGGCGGCCAGCGCCAGCGGGTGATGATCGCCATCGGCCTGTCCTGCCGCCCGAAGCTCCTCATCGCCGACGAGGCGACGACGGCCCTCGACGTCACCGTGCAGGCCGAGATCATCGCCCTGGTGCAGGAGCTCAAGCGCGAGATCGGCATGGCGATCGTCTGGATCACCCACGACCTCGGGGTGGTGGCCGGCATCGCCGACACCGTGCAGGTCATGTATGCCGGCCGCATCCTCGAGCGCGGCCCCGTGGACGACATCTTCCGCGATCCACGGAGCGCGTACACGCTCGGCCTGCTGCGCTCGCTGCCCGATCTCAGCCGGGGCCGGGCCGGGCGCCGGCGCCTGCACCAGATCGAGGGGGCGCCGCCCGACATGCGCCATCCGCCGCCGGGCGACCCCTTCGCCGCGCGCAACGCCTACGCGACGCCGCGCTGCCTCACCGAGGCGCCGCCCCTGGTCCAGGCGCCCGGCGCCGCGCCGGGCCATCTCGTCGCCGCCTGGTACGACCTGCCGGCGCGGCTCGCCGCCGAGGAGGGTGCGCGATGAGGCCGGAGCCCGCCCACCGCTATCCGCTGCTCTCGGTGCGGAATCTGAGCAAGCACTACCCGCTGCGCAGCTGGTGGGGCGGCAAGGGCTCGGTGTTCCGGGCGGTGGAGGATGTCAGCTTCGACATCCGGCCCGGCGAGACCCTGGGCCTCGTGGGCGAGTCCGGCTCGGGCAAGTCCACCATCGGCCGCGCCGTGACCATGCTGAATCCGCCGAGCGCCGGCACCGTCGCCTTCGAGGGCACCGATCTCGCCAAGCTCTCCGCCGGGGAGATGCGCCGGATGCGCGCCCGCATCCAGATGGTGTTCCAGGACCCCTACGCCGCCCTCAACCCGCGCATGAGCATCGGCGATTACGTGGCCGAGCCGTTCCGGCTGCACCGGCCCGAGATGGCACGGGCGGAGCGCCGCGACGAGGTCGAGGGACTGCTGGCCCGGGTCGGGCTCGATCCGCGCTTCGCCCGGCGCTACCCGCACCAGTTCTCCGGAGGCCAGCGCCAGCGCATCTGCATCGCACGCGCCATCGCCCTGAAGCCGAGCTTCATCGTCGCCGACGAGCCCATCGCCGCCCTCGACGTCTCGATCCAGGCGCAGGTCGTGAACCTGCTGCAGGACCTGCAGGACGAGCTCGGCATCTCGTACCTGTTCATCTCCCACGACCTGCGCATGGTGCGCTACCTGTGCCAGCGCGTCGCCGTGCTCTGGCACGGCCGCGTGGTCGAGCTCGCGGAGGCGGATGCCCTCTACGAGGATCCGCGCCACCCCTACACCCGGCGGCTCCTCAGCGCCGTGCCGGTGCCGAACCCGGTGGAGGAGCGCGCCCGCCTGCGCGCCGCCTCCCTCCTGCCCCCCGCCGACCCGGATGCCACCGGCGGCCTGGTCGAGGTCGCCCCCGGCCACTGGGTCGCCGACACCCGCTATTCCTGACGCGCCAAGGACCCGACGCCGTGAGAGACTTCTCCCAACCGGGCCGCTCGCCCGTCTATGCCGCCAATGCCGCGGTCGCGACCTCCCATCCCCTCGCCAGCCTGGCGGCCATCGAGATCCTGAAGGCCGGCGGCAACGCCGTCGACGCCGCCATCGCGGCGGTGGCGGTGCAGGGCGTGGTCGAGCCGGCCATGACCGGCATCGGCGGCGACTGCTTCGCCCTCTACGCGCCGAAGGGTGCCTCCGTCCCGATCACGCTGAACGGCTCCGGCCGCAGCCCGGCCGCCGCGCACGATGCCTGGTACGTGGAGAACCATGTGGCCATCGAGGCGACCTCGCCGCATGCCGTCACGGTGCCGGGCGCGGTGGCGGCCTGGGCGCGGCTGCTGGCCGATCACGGCACCCGCAGCCTCGGCGAGCTGCTCCAGCCCGCGATCCGCTACGCGGAGGAGGGCTATGCGGTGCAGCCGCGGGTCGCCTACGACTGGGCCCGCAACCGGGACAAGCTGCGGGCCGATCCGGGCTCGGCCGCCGCCTATCTCGTCGACGGCGAGGCGCCCCGGGTCGGCACGACCATGCGTCACCCGAAGCTCGCCGCCACCCTGCGGCGCATCGCCGAGCACGGCGCTCCCGGCTTCTATGAGGGGCCGGTGGCCGAGGACATGGTCGCGCGCCTGCGCGAACTCGGCGGCCTCCACACCGTGGAGGATTTCGCCGGCGCCGCACCCGAATACGTGACGCCGATCTCCACCCGCTATCGCGGCTACGACGTCTACGAGTGTCCCCCGAGCGGCCAGGGTCTCGCCGCCCTGATGATGCTCAACGTGCTCTCGCGATACGACGTCGGCGCGTTGACCGAGCTCGACCGAGTCCACCTCTTCGCCGAGGCCTGCAAGCAGGCCTACCACCATCGCGACGCGCTCTTCGCCGATCCGGTGGTGCACGCGGTTCCGGTCGAGCACCTGCTCTCCCAGGCCTGGCAGGCCCGGGCGCACGGCGCCATCGACATGGCCCGCGCGCAGGAGCCCGTGCTGTGGCCGGAGATCCGGCACACTGACACGGTCTATCTCTGCGTGGTCGACCGCGACGGCAACGCGATCTCGCTGATCAACTCGATCTTCCAGGGGTTCGGCAGCGGCATCACCGCGCCCGAGAGCGGCGTGCTCCTGCACAATCGCGGCTTCTCGTTCCGGGTCGAGCCCGGCCACCCCAACACCATCGCGCCGTCGAAGCGCCCGATGCACACCATCATCCCCGGGATGCTGATGCGCGACGGCGCGGTGGTGGCGCCCTTCGGCGTTATGGGCGGGCACTACCAGGCCATGGGCCACGTCGAGCTCCTGACCGGCATCATCGACCGGGGCCTCGACGTGCAGGAGGCGCTGGATGCGCCGCGCAGCTTCGCCTACGGAGGCGGCATCGAACTGGAAGGCGGCTTCGGTCCGGGCCTCGCCGAGGCGCTCGCCGCCCGCGGCCACGTCACGGTGCCGGCACCGGTCCCGATCGGTGGCGGCCAGATCATCTGGATCGACCCGGCGACGGGGATGCGCGCCGCCGGGTCCGATCCGCGCAAGGACGGCTGTGCCCTCGGCTACTGAGGCGCGGGGTGCCGGTTCAGGGGTAGCGCACCGGGGCCGGCTGCTCGGGCAGGGGAATGAACTCGGATTCGCCCGGTACGGTGTCGAAGCGGGCCTGGCGCCAATCCTCCTTGGCCTGCTCGATCCGTTCGGGCCGCGAGGAGACGAAGTTCCACCAGAGATGGCGCAGGCCGTCCATGGGCTCGCCGCCCAGCACCATGAAGCGGGAAGCCTCGGTCGCCCGCACGCTGATCCGGTCGCCCGGCCGGAAGACGAGGAGCTGGCCCGGGCCGAACCCGTCCCCGGCGATCTCGATGGCGCCCGAGACCGTGTAGATCGCGCGCTCGTCGTAGGTCGGGTCGAGGGGCAGGACCGCGCCGGCCTCGAGCATCACGTCGGCATAGACCATCGGGCTCGATGTCCGCACCGGGGATTTCGCGCCGAAGGCCTCGCCGGCGATCAGCCGGACGGTCTTGCCCTCGCCGCTGAGGATCGGCAGCGCCCCGGCCTCGTAATGCTCGAAGGCCGGTGCGGCCTCCTCGTCCTTGCCGCTCAGCGCCACCCAGCTCTGGAGGCCGAACAGGGTCGAGCCGGTCCTGCGCAGGTCCGCGCCCGTGCGCTCGGAATGGGTGATGCCGCGCCCGGCCGTCATCCAGTTCAGCTCGCCCGGCCGGATCGGCAGCTCGGTGCCGAGGCTGTCCCGGTGCATGATCTCGCCCTCGAACAGGTAGGTCACCGTCGAGAGACCGATATGCGGGTGCGGGCGCACGTCCATGCCCTGGCCGAGCAGGAACTCCGACGGCCCCATCTGGTCGAAGAAGATGAACGGGCCGACCATCCGGCACTCGGTCGAGGGCAGGGCGCGCCGGACGGCGAAGGAGCCGAGGTCCCGCGAGCGCGGCACGACCAGGGTCTTGATCGCGTCGCAGGTGAAGTGGTCGCCCGGGACCGGGTCGTCCGCACTGTGCCAGCTCATCCGAAATCCTCCTGCGCGATTCCATCCGGACGGATCGGCCCGTCCGTTCCGGTCAGCCTTAGCACGCGGACGCGGCCACGGCGTCCCGGGGCCGAGTGTCTTGGGGCCGAGTGTCCTGGCGCCGAGTGTCCTAGCGCCGGATTCTCCGAGACCGGCATCCCTGGCGCGCAGGCGCCGGCAGGCCCATGATCGCGACACCGGCGGTCGGTTTCGCTGGGGCTTTCCCGGCCGGGGCGGCGACGGGCAACGAGGCGCGGACATGAACAGTCCCCTGCATCAGGACGAGAGCCGCCGTTTCGCGCGGGCGCAGTTGCGCGGGCAGATGCTGGACTGGCTCCTCGCCGGGACCCGGGGCGAGCGTTTCCTCGACGACATCTTCGTGGCCTTCTGCGCACGCCTGCGCGAGGCGGGCGTGCCGGTGGCGCGGGGCACGATCCACCTGCGGACGCACCATCCGCTCTGGCTCGGCACCCGCATCCTCTGGCGAAGGGGGGCGGAGACGGCGGAGCTGCAGAACTTCGAGTACGGCATCGTCGACACCGACCAGTTCAAGCTGAGCCCGGCCGCCGAGATCCTGAACGGGGCGGAACAGGTCCGCAAGCGCCTGGAGGAGCCGGAGCAGCCCGAAACCGACTACGGCATCTACCGGGACCTGCGGGCGGAGGGACTGACCGACTACGTCGCCTGGCCGCTGCACTACACGCTGGGCAAGCGCCACATCGTCAGCTTCTCGGCCGACGGACCCGGCGGGTTCGAGCCCGACGACCTCGACCTGCTGGCCTCGCTCCTGCCGGCCCTGTCGGTGGTGACGGAGGTGCGGCACAAGAACCGCCTCACCCGCCTGCTCCTCGACACCTATGTCGGCCCGCATGCCAGCGAGATGATCCTCAACGGGGCCACCCGGCGCGGCAGCGGCGTCACCGTGGAGGCGGCCATCATGGTCATCGATCTGCGCGGATTCACCGAGATCTCCGAGCTTTGGCCGCGCGACGACGTGATCTCCCTGCTGAACGACTACTTCGACGCGATCTCGCTGCCGATCGAGCGCCATGGCGGAGAGATCCTGAAGTTCATGGGCGACGGCCTTCTGGCGATCTTCCATCTCGACACGCCGGCGGCCTGCACCGCCGCGCAATCGGCCGCCGGGGAGGCGCGCGCCGCCATGCGGGCGCTGAACGCGGCGCGGTCGGAGCGCGGGCAGCCGCGCCTCGGCTACGGCATCGGCGTCAATGTCGGCGCGGTGATGTACGGCAATATCGGGTCGCGCTCGCGCCTGGACTTCACGATCATCGGCCCCGCCGTGAACGTGGCGGCCCGCCTGGAGGGCCTGACCAAGGTCCTCGACGTCAGCGTGCTGTTCTCGGGCGCCTTCGCGGCCCGGTCCGGCGACGGGCATCGCCTCGTGCCCCTGGGGACCTTTCCCCTGCGCGGCGTCGGCGATCCCCTGGAGGTACTCGCCCTGCCGGACGACGAGGGCGGAGCGTGAATCCGTTGCGCCGTCCGTGAAACGACGAAGGCCAGCCTCGCGGCCGGCCTCTTGGATGGTCGAAGCGGGTTCGAGGCCGCGACTTACTCGGCGGCGGTCATCTCGGGCGAGAAGTGGCCGCACCAGTCGGCGGAGCCGACGACCGGCCACAGGCCATGATCGGACGGACCCGGCTGGCTGATCGGTGGGTTGAACCGGCACAGGCCCTCGTCGGCCGACGCGGCGGCGCCGTTGACCTTGTGCTCGTCGAAGAACTTGCAGCTCTCGCACTTCGCGTTCGCCATGTCCGTGATCTCCATCCTGCGCGGCATCCGCGCCGCCCGTAGTTGCGAATTAGAACAGATCCAATGTAGCAGTCAACAGCGTTTTCGACGGCGGGTTCCCATCCGCTCGGGAAAAGGGTGCGGATGCCGATCGTGAGCCGACCGGGCGCCGATATGGAGCGACCGTATTCCGGCCGGCCGCACTTTGGCCTATCAGCCGCCCATGTCCGCTACGCCCGTCGCCCCCGACGACATCGCCCACGTCATCCAGATCGCCCTCGCGCCCGCCTTCCTGCTGACGGCGCTGGCGACCCTGCTCAACGTCTTCTCGACACGCCTCGGCCGCGTCGCCGACAAGGTCGATGCGGCGGCGGCGGGCCTGCGGACCGCCGATGCGCACGAGGCCGTCCGCCTGTCCCGGCAATTGTCCTACCTGCGGCGGCGCTCCTTCGTGCTCGATGGGGCCGTGGTGCTGGCCTGCACCGGCGCCGTGATGACCGGCATCGCCGTGCTGACCCTGTTCGTGGGGGCCTTGCGCGATGCCGCGACCGCCTCGATCCTGTTCGCCTGCTTCGGCGTCGCGCTGGTCTGCACCGTGGTCGCGGTCGTCGCCTTCCTGGTGGAGATCCTGATGGCCGGCCGCGGCATCCGGGACGAGGTCGACCGTCAGCAGGAGCACGCGGAGGATCGCGGCGCCCGCTGACGTGGCGCCCCGGTTGGCCGGGCGGCGAACGGGAGGCCGGCGCCGCAGCGATGGCCTCGATCATCCGGCCGCACCCTGCTACGCGCCTTCCCGTCGGTGAGGAATGCGGTGGAGGTCCGATGAGCGGCGAGACGGACAGGGCGGATGTGGTCGTCATCGGCGGCGGAATGGTCGGACTCGCCTCGGCGATCGCCCTGCGCGACCGCGGCCTCGACGTCCTGCTCTGCGACCCGGGCGAGGCGCGCGCCCGCACCTCCTTCGGCAATGCCGGCGTGATCAGCCGGGGCTCGATCTTCCCGATGTCGAGCCCGGCCCTCTGGGCCAAGCTGCCGACCTACCTGCGCAACGCGGATCGCGGCCTGCGCCTGCGCCATGCCCACGTGGCCCGCGTCCTGCCCTGGACGGCGCATTTCCTGGCCTCCGCCCGGACCTCCGCCTGGGAGCGGGCCGCCACGTCCCTGCTGCCGCTGACCAGTGCGGCGCTGCCCGAGCATCTCGCACTCTCGGAGCGGGCGGGCGCCGGGCACCTGCTGCGCCGCTGCGGCTGGATCAAGCTCTACCGGACCCATGCCGCCTTCGCCGGCGCGGCCCTGGAGCGCGTGATCCTCGCCCGACACGGCGTGACCTTCGAGATCCTCGACCCGGACGACATCCGCGAGGCCGAGCCGGCCCTGGTCCGGCCCTACGCCCAGGGCATGCTCCTGCCGGAGACCGGGGCGGTGAGCGATCCCGGCGGCCTTCTCGAGGCCTATGAACAGCTCTATCGCGGGCTCGGCGGCCGAACGCTCCGGATGGTGACCACCGCCCTTGAGCCCGACGGCGAGGGCTGGCGCGTCCGGCACGAGGGCGGCGCCGTTCAGGTACGCCAGGTCGTGCTGGCGGCCGGCGCCGCGTCGGGGGACATCGCGCGGGGCCTCGGCTACCGCTTCGCCTTCGCGGCCGAGCGCGGCTACCATGCCCATTACGCCCTGCACCCGGACAGCCCGCCGCTGGTCCGGCCGGTGCTCGACACGGGCGCCGGCTCGATCATCGCGCCGATGGGGGAGGGGCGGATCCGCGTCCTGTCCGGGGTCGAGCTCAACGCCCGCGCGGCGCCCCCCGACTACGTCCAGATCGAGGCGGCGACCCGGGAGGCGGCCGGCACCCTGCGCCTCGGTGCGAACCTCGACAACCGGCCCTGGATGGGCGCGCGTCCCTCGACCCCGGACGGCCTGCCGGTGATCGGCCCGGCGCCCCGGCACCGCGGGCTGATCTTCGCCTTCGGCCACGGCCATATCGGGCTGTCCACGGGGCCGATCACCGGGCGCCTGGTCGCCGATCTCGCCACCGGCGCGATGCCGGCCATCCCGGTCGCCCCCTTCGCGCCCGAGCGCCTCCTCGGCTGGCCGCGATGGAACCCGCCGCGGCGGCGCTCCGGCGCGGATTGACGCCTCCCCCCGGAGGCGCCATGCCGGTGGACCGCGCCACCCCCTCGCCCGAGGACAACGGTCCCCATGCGCCTGAGCGTTCGCCTCGACGGGGGCATGTGCCGTCGTTGGCACCTCCGGCTGATCGAACGCCTCCTGCGCCGCCCCGGGCTGTCGGTGTCCCTCGACCTGTCGCCGGGACCGGGGGCGTTGCCGCCCAACGCCGCCCTGCTGTTCCGGCTCGAGGCGATGCTGCGAAGGCTGCCGCGCACCGGACCGGCCCTGCGGGTCGAACGCGCGGATCTCGAGGCGCGCGCATCCCCATCCGGCGGCCGGCCCGGCCTCGTGCTCGACCTCTGCGGCGACGCCGCGGGGCTGCCGGGCGTCCCGGTCTGGCGCCTCGCCTTCGACGGGGCCTGCGGCGAGGCGGCCCTGCTCGCCTCGCTGCTGGCCGGGCGCACGCCCGTGGTCAGCCTGAGCGAGGACGGACGGATCGTGGCCTCCGGGCGGGTCGGAACCGAGGCGCGCGGGATCATGCTCACGGCCTTCGAGGATGCCCTGGTTCGGACGACCAGCCTGATCCTGGCCGCCCTCGGCGGGGCGGGGCCACGGCTCGCGCCCGACGGACTGGCCGTCCCGGGCCCGGCACCGACGGGCTTCACGGCCACCGCACTCGCCGCCCGTGCCCTGCGCACCTGCACCCGGATGGCTGGCCGGCGGCTCTATGCGCTCTGCACCTGGGCGCCTCACTGGCGGGTCGGCTGGCGCCGGCTCGCCGGCCCCGACCTCATCGACCTCCAGGCCCATCCGGAGACCGGCTGGCATACCCTGCCCGACGACGGGCGCCGCTTCTACGCCGATCCCTTCCCGATCGCGGATGTCGCCGGGACGGTGCTGTTCGTGGAGGATTACAGCCACGTCCTGCAGAAGGGTGTGATCTCGGCGGTGCGCTTCGGGACCGACGGCCCCCTCGGCGCGCCGGTGCCGGTGCTGGAGGCCGCCCACCACCTCTCCTATCCGTTCGTCTTCGCGGAGGACGGCGCCCACTGGATGGTGCCGGAGAGCGGCGCCACCGGGACCCTCGACCTCTACCGCGCCACCGCCTTTCCCGGCGGCTGGGTGAAGGAGGCGACCCTGATCGCGGGCCTCAACCTCAGCGACCCGACCCTGCTCCGGCACGGCGGCCGCTGGTGGCTGTTCGCGACGGTCCGGGACGACGGCGAGCACGACGGCCCCTTCGCGGCCTGGGGCTCCTATTCCGACAGCCTGCATCTCTGGTCCGCGCCGGATTTCCGCGGACCCTGGACCCCGCATCCGCGGAATCCCGTGCTGGTCGACATCGCGGCCGCCCGGTCCGGCGGCCGCATCGTTGCGCGCGACGGCGCCCTGTTCCGGCCGGTGCAGGATTGCCGGGACGGCTATGGCGGGGCCTTGGGCCTCGCGCGGATCCGGCGCCTCGACGAGACGGGCTACGCCCAGAGCGTGGAGATGATCCTGCGATCCGGGCCGCGCTTTCCGGGCACGGGTCTGCACACGCTCAACCGGGCATCGCATTTTGAATTCATAGACGGTGCCGGGCGCGTCCGCCGACGGTTCTAAAATCCGACGTATCGCAGCGACTTACGTCATCACGCAGATTTTAATCCCGCCCGAGGAACAATCAGTTTCGCCCACGCTTGTGCCACCGCTGCCGGGGGGGCGGGGCGTCCGGTCCCCCGCGAGCCCGATCTCACATCGTCCTGCTCGAACGTCCGGAAGGGCCCCCTCATGGCCGAGCCGCTCTCCCCCCGCACCACCACGACGATGCGAAATCCCTCGACGCGCGCCCTGCGCGGCCTCGATGCCCTGAACTTCTTCCTCGCGGACGTCCGTGACGGCCTCGGTCCCTACCTGGCGATCTACCTGATCGCCGTGCGCGGCCCGGATCAGGGCTGGAACGAGGCCACGACCGGCCTGATCATGACCATCGCGGGCATCGCCGGCCTCATCGCCCAGACGCCGGCCGGCGCCCTCATCGACCGCACGAACCGCAAGCGCGCCATCGTGATCGCCGCGGCGGTGGCGGTGACGGTGAGCTGCCTCGTGCTACCCTTCATCTCGAACTTCTACGCGGTGGCCGCCACGCAGTCGGTGGCCGGCATCGCGGGGGCGATCTTCCCGCCGGCGCTGGCGGCCATCACCCTCGGTGTCGTCGGCCCGAAGATGTTCGCCAAGCGCATCGGCCGCAACGAGGGCTTCAACCATGCCGGCAACGCCGCCTCGGCGGCGATCGCGGGCGGCACCGCCTATTTCTTCGGACCGATCGTGGTGTTCTGGCTGATGGCGCTGCTCGCCGTCTGCAGCGTCGGCGCCATGCTGATGGTGCCGGCCGATTCCATCGACGACGACGTCGCCCGCGGTCTCGACCAGACCGAGGCACAGGCCCGGACCGAGGGACAGGAGGAGCCTTCGGGCCTGACTGCGCTCCTGAAGAACAAGTACCTGCTGCTCTTCGCCGTCCTGGCGGCCCTGTTCCACCTGTCGAACGCCGCCATGCTGACCTCGGTGGGGCAGCTGCTGACGAAGCTCTCCGGCAAGGACAACGCCACCTCGCTGATCGCGATCTGCATCGTGGCCGCGCAGCTGGTGATGGTGCCGGTGGCGGTGTTCGTCGGCGCCAAGGCCGACGTGATCGGGCGCAAGCCGATCTTCCTCGCCGCCTTCGGCGTGCTCGCGGTCCGCGGCGTGCTCTACACCCTGTCCGACAACCCGTTCTACCTCGTGGGCGTCCAGCTCCTCGATGGGATCGGCGCCGGCATCTACGGCGCGCTCTTCCCGGTGATCGTCGCCGACCTGACCCGGGGCACCGGCCGCTTCAACGTCTCGCAGGGCGCGGTCGCCACGGCGCAGAGCCTGGGCGCGGCCCTGAGCGCGACGCTCGCGGGCGTGATCATCGTCTCGGCGGGATATTCCACCGCCTTCCTGTCGCTGGCGGCGATCGCAGGCCTGGGCTTCGCCCTCTACCTCTTCGCGATGCCGGAGACGCGGGGCTTCGAGCCCGGCCGCTCGGGCGCCGATGACGGCGGCCTGACGCCGGTCCCCGTGGCGGCGGCCTGACCGGCATGAGCGCCAGCGACGACATCCTCGCCTTCGCCCATATCGGCGACCTGCACCTCACCACCGCGGGCGCCGACAATGCCCGCGACGTCCACGCCATCGTGGACCAGATCAACGCCGTGGACGGGCTCGATTTCGTCTACGTGCCCGGCGACAACGCTGACAACGGCACGGCCGAGCAATACGGCCTGGTGCGGGCGGAGCTCGAACGCCTGCGCCGGCCGGTCCATGTCATCACCGGCGACCACGACATGGAGGGCGGCAGCCTCGACGCGTTCTACGAGGGCCTCGGCGCGCCGCGCCTGCCCTACGCGGTCACGGTGTCCGGCACCCGCTGCCTGTTCCTCGACATGTGCGGGCCGGGCTCCGGCGGGCCCGACTTCCGCCTCGGCGCCGAGCAGGTCGCCTGGCTCCGGCGCGAGGTCGATGCGGCCGAGGCGCAGGGGCAGGACTGCGCCCTGTTCATGCACAGCTACCCCGCCGACCTGAAGGGGGAGGGCGAGGCCGCAGCGGTGGCCGAGCTCGTGCACCGCTCGCGCATCCGCCTCGTCGAGATGGGGCACACCCACTACAACGAACTCGCCAATGACGGCCGGACCATCTACGCGGCGACCCGCTCGACGGGGCAGATCGAGGAAGGACCGGTCGGCTACACCATCGCGGCGATCGACCGCGGCGTGGTGAGCTGGCGTTTCAAGGAACTGGCCGAACGCTGGCCCTTCGTGGTGATCACCGCGCCGGCCGACCGGCGCCTCGCCCATGCCGAGGACCATATCGTCTCGGGCAGCACCGAGATCCGCGCCCTGGTGCTCGGCGCCGGCCGGATCGCGGTCTGCGAATTCAGCATCGACGGCAGTCCCTGGCGTCCGATGCGGCGCGCCGAGGGCGAGCGCCGCTTCCGCGCCATCGTCGATTGGCCGGCCGGCGCCGGGCACCTGACGGTCCGGGCGCAGGACGCAGAGGGCGAGGTCGGCGAGGATCGGATCGAGCCGGCCGGCGATGCCGGCGCGCTGGTCACCTCCAAGGGGCTGGGCAGCGACGCCGATTCCGTTGGCGCCTGGCCGGACCGGGGCATCCTCGGCACCCAGCTCGGCCCGAACCGCAACGGGCGCCACTGGTGAGGCGTCGAGCCCGCCACGCCTGACCTTCCTTCGCGATCAAGGACTTCGAGCCCCATGGGTGCGCTGACGCTGACCCCGAACCTCGTCACATGGGCGATCGCCGCAATGGCCACCCTGGGGGTGATCACCCGTCCCTTCTCCTGGCCGGAGGCGATCTGGGCCGTGCTCGGCGCCGCCGCCCTCGTGGTGTTCGGCCTGTTGCCGGCCGGGACCGCCTGGGAGGGCGTCCTCAAGGGAACGGACGTCTACCTCTTCCTCATCGGCATGATGCTGATGTCCGAGGTGGCGCGGAAGGAAGGCCTGTTCGACTGGCTCGCCGGCATCGCAGTGCGGGCGGCCAAGGGCTCGGCCACCCGCCTGTTCACCCTGATCTACGTGGTGGGCACGGTGGTGACGGTGTTCCTGTCCAACGATGCCTGCGCGGTGGTGCTCACCCCGGCCGTCTACGCCGCCACCAAGGCCGCCAAGGTCGAGAACCCGCTGCCCTATCTCCTGATCTGCGCCTTCATCGCCAATGCGGCGAGCTTCGTGCTGCCGATCTCCAACCCGGCCAACCTCGTGGTCTTCGCCGAGCACATGCCGCCGCTGACCCAGTGGCTGGCGATGTTCGCGCTACCCTCCGTGCTGGCCATCGTCGCCACCTACGCGACCCTGCGCCTGACCCAGAACGCCGTGCTGCGCGACCAGCAGGTCGCCACCGACGTCGAGGCCGTGCGCTTGTCGCGGACCGGACTCGTCGCCGGCCTCGGCATCGTGGCCACCGGCGGCGTGCTCATCGGCGCCTCCGCGTTGGGACTCGACCTCGGCCTGCCGACCTTCGTGGCCGGCGGTCTCACCACGGCCGCCGTCCTGCTGATGAAGCGGGGCGGCCTCGTCGAGGTCGCCAAGGACGTCTCCTGGAGCGTGCTGCCGCTGGTGGCCGGCCTGTTCGTGCTGGTCGAGGCGCTGGAGAAGACCGGCGTCCTGCGGATGATCGCGGACGCCCTCAAGCAGGCGGCGTCCGCTTCGCCCGTCGAGACCGCCTGGGGCGCCGGCACCCTGATCGCGGTGCTCTGCAACCTGGTCAACAACCTGCCGGCCGGCCTCATCGCGGGCGCTGCCGTGCAGACCGCCCACGTGTCCGACAAGGTCGCGGGCGCCGTGCTCATCGGCGTCGATATCGGCCCGAACCTGTCGGTGACGGGCTCGCTCGCCACCATCCTGTGGCTCACCGCGATCCGCCGCGAGGGCCAGGACGTCGGCTTCTGGCGTTTCCTCAAGCTCGGCCTCCTCGTCATGCCGCCGGCCCTCCTGCTGGCGCTCGCCGGCCTTCTCCTCGTCTGATCCGTCGCGTCTTCAGCCCGAAGTCCCCAGCCCCAGGTCCCCCGTGAACGCCGCACTGCTCTATCCCTTCATCCTCGTCGCGGGCGTCCTGCAGGCGCTGGGCAATTCGATGAACGCGCAGCTGCGCGGCCGGCTCGTGAACCCGTGGCTCGCCGCCTCGGTCTCGTTCCTGCCCATCGTGTTCGTGTTCGCCACGCTGTTCCTCGTCATGCCGACGCCGCTCCCCACCCTGGAGACCCTCGGCAGGATGCCCTGGTACGCGCCCCTCGGGGGCGTGGCCGGCGCGGTGGCGGTGTTCGGCGGGCTCGCCTTCATCGACAAGGTCGGCGCAGGGCCCTTCAACGGACTGACGCTCACGGCCAACATCCTGGCCTCGCTCGCCATGGATTCCTTCGGCCTGTTCGGCCTGCAGGGCGGCGGCTTCAAGCTCATGCCCTGGATCGGCGGGCTGCTGATGGCCGTCGGCGTGTTCTTCATCGCCCGCACCACGGCCGACACGGGCGGAGACAAGGAGGGCGGGCACGGCCTCAACCCGAAGCTGCTCTACCCCTTCATCGTGGTGGCGGGCATCCTGCAGGCCGTCGGCGTCGTCTGGAACTCCCAGCTGCGCGGCGCCCTGGTGAACCCCTGGCTCGCCGCGACCGTCTCGTTCCTGCCCGTCGTGTTCGTGTTCGTGCTGGTGTTCCTCGTGCGCCCGACGCCCCTGCCCACGCGCCAGGACGTGTCCGGCGTGCGCTGGTGGATGCCGCTCGCCGGCATCACCGGGGCGGTGGCGGTGTTCGGCGGCCTGCTCTTCGTCGACAAGGTGGGGGCGGGCGCCTTCAACGGGCTCCTCATCACCGCCAACCTCCTGACCTCGGTGGCCCTCGATCATTTCGGATGGGTCGGCATGAAGCAGGTCAAGGCCGGCCCCGCCCGCCTCGGCGGCGCCGCCCTGATGGTCGCCGGCATCGTCCTCATCTCGGTATTTTGAGCGGCGCCTACGTATTCGAAAACGCGAAGCTTGAGGACAAGCGGTTGCAGCCGCCGGGAAACGTTGGCCTTTTCGGCGCCCGGCGTGCTAAACCTCCGACGATCCCGCCCGGAGCCGATCCGCGTCAAGGGTGTGTGGACAGCCTCTCGTGCCGCCCGATTGCCGTCTCCCGGTCTAGTCCGGCGCGCGTCACGACCTGATCGGTCACCGGAATCCGGCGCCCGGGCCGCCCACGCGGCCGCGCCGACGGGCATCTGCGACGCCGCGCCGAGCGCGTGCGGGAGGGTTCAAGGACAGGAATGCAATGAGCGACGAGACCGACGCCCGGACCCGATCCGAAGAGCGCGCCGAGCGGGCCGAGCGGATGGCCAAGGAAGGCGCCCAGGCCATGGCCGAGCATCTC
This sequence comes from Methylobacterium sp. AC433, assembly GCF_979253015.1. Lineage (NCBI taxonomy): Bacteria > Pseudomonadati > Pseudomonadota > Alphaproteobacteria > Hyphomicrobiales > Methylobacteriaceae > Methylobacterium > Methylobacterium sp. AC433. The sequence continues at coordinate 48,920 of NZ_CEEDBN010000005.1, forward strand.
GCCTCGGTGAAGGCCGTGGACGAGCGGACGGTGAAGCTGCGGGCCCTGCGCCTCGCCAAGGAGGCCGCCGACGCCGAGGCGAAGGCCGCCGCCCCGCCGCCCGCGCCCAAGCGCAAGCGGTCCTGAGACGGCCCGGCGGAGGAGAAGCCATGGCATTCGATCGCTCCCGTCGACCGAGCGACCCGCGACAGGCCGCCGAGGCGGCCTTCAAGGCCGCCACCACCAAGCCCGTCGAGACCGCCAAGCCGGCCTCGGCCGTTCCGGCATCCCCGGCCTCGGCCGTGCCCGGCGCCCGCGAGATGGTGAGCCTGCGCCTCGACCGCGCCGTGCTCGAGCATTTCCAGAAGGACGGTCCCGGCTGGCAGGACCGCATCAACGCGGCGCTCAAGGCCGCCGCCGGCCTCTAGGCGGAGCGGCTCGCCGCGACCGGTTCGGCGAACGAGGCCTAGCCGAACCCGCCTCGCTTCAACCGCATGACCGTGCGGTCGAGGGCACCGAGGAAGGCGGAGCGGTCGCGGGCCGAGAAGGGTTTCGGCCCGCCGGTGATCGCGCCGGCCTCGCGCAGGTCCTGCATCAGGTTGCGCGTGGCCAGCGCCATGCCGATGCCGCTCTCGCTGAACGGCTTGCCGGTGGGCGCGAGCACCTCCGCCCCCGCCTTCACGCAGCGGCTGGCGAGGGGCACGTCGGCCGTGACGACGATGGCGCCCGGCCGCGCCCGCTCGGCGATCCAGTCGTCGGCGGCATCGAACCCGTCGCTCACCACCACCCGTTCGATCCAGGGCTCGCGCGGCAGGGCCAGGAAGCTGTTGGCGACCACGTAGACGTGGAGACCGTAGCGCCCGGCGACGCGGTAGGTCTCGTCCTTCACCGGGCAGGCATCCGCGTCGATAAAGACGGCGATGGCCCGGGATGCCGCGTCCCCGCTCATTGCGCGGCCACCGCCTGCGGCGGGATGCCGGGCTCCACCGCCTTCGCTCCGACCCGCTCCAGGGTCGAGACGCTGAGGGGTTGGCCGCGCCCCCGGAGGGCGTGCGCGCCGAGGGAACGGGCGCGGATGCCCTCGGGCAGGCGCGCGATCCGGGCCAGCAGGTCGTCGGAGACGAGGATCTCGGTGCCGAGGGGCCGGCAGAGGGATTCGATGCGCGCGGTGACGTTCACCGCATCGCCGAAATACGCGATCTTGTGCCGGTCGACGCCGACTTCCGCCGTCACGATCGAGCCGCCGTGCAGGGCGGCGCGCAGGCGCGGCACGGTGCCGAACCGGGCCATCCAGGCCTCGGATTCCGCCTCCAGCCGGTCCATCACGTCGAACACGCAGGCGACGCAGCGCGCGTCCTTGAGGCCGCGGGCCATCGGCCAGGTGATCATCGCCATGTCGCCGATGTAGTCGTCGATGGAGCCGGCATTGCGCCGGACCGGCTCGGCGAGAGCCGCGAAGACCGCACCGAGATAGGCCTGGGCCTTGAGGTCGCCGTGGGTCTCGGCGAAGGCGGTCGAGCCGACGACGTCGAGGAACAGGAAGATCCGCTCCTCCCGCACGGGCTGGTGGTAGCGCCCGACCAGGAAGTTCACGAACACCTCGCCGCCGATCAGGTCGCGCATGCGGATGACGAAGACGAGCATCGCCGAGACCGCGAGGCAGTAGGCCAGCACCCGCGGGGTGATCCGCACGGCGTGGCTGAGATCGTCGTTGGTCAGGCCGAGGGCCCAGACCAGCAACCCGCCGAGGGCGATGCCGGCCGCGATCATCAGCACGTAGGCGAACTCGGCCGCCGGCACGTAGAACTTCGCCGGCATCCGGCGCATCCGCGCCTGGAGACCGCCGAGGATCAAGCCCCGGTCGAAGGCCAGCGTCGTCCCGCCCACCGCCAGGCCGTAGATCAGGCCGGCGAGCGGCGTCGCGCCACCGGCGAACAGCACGTTGTAGAGGAGGCCGGCTCCGCCGCAGGCGATGAGGATGAGGAGCCAGAACCAGCGGTGCTGCGGCAGCATCAGCGGCGTCCCCCGTTCGTTGCCCCGGCGGGGGCCGGCGGCGGCGATCCGGCAGGAATGGGGGAGGGTGCAGCGCTGCGCAACGGATGGGCCCCTTCGGGGATAGGCCCGACGGCGGCGCAGCCCCTTGGCGCACCGAGCTTCGGACCACGTCCCCATCACCGCCCCATGATGGCGCGAGTAAGGCCAAGGTGACGCAGGTCAGCGGATCGGGGACCGGTGTGGCTCCCGCGCGTTGGCTCCCCGGACCATCTGGACAGGAGCGCGGGACGGATGCGGAGCAGGACTTTCGGCGCGGCGGACCGCGCGGTGCCCGTCATCGGGCAGGGCACCTGGCACCTCGACCAGGCGGACCACGCCACCGCCGTCGCGACGCTGCGGGCGGGGCTCGATGCCGGCATGACGCATATCGACACCGCCGAGATGTACGGCGAGGCCGAACCCCTGGTGGGCAAGGCCATCGCGGGCCGGCGCGCGGAGGTGTTCCTGGTGTCCAAGGTGGTGCCGGGCAATGCCAGCCGGACGGGCGTGGTCGCGGCCTGCGAGCGCTCGCTCAAGCGCCTCGGCACCGACCATCTCGACGCCTACCTGCTGCACTGGCCGGGCCGGTACCCGCTGGAGGACACCATCGCGGGCTTCTCTACCCTGAAGCGGGCGGGCAAGATCCTGTCCTGGGGCGTGAGCAACTTCGACGTCGCCGATCTCGACGAGGCCCTGGCGATCGCCGGCCCGGGCCAGATCGCCTGCAACCAGGTGCTCTACCACCTGCAGGAGCGCGCCATCGAACACGCGGTGCTGCCCTGGTGCCGGCGCAACGGAGTCGCCCTGGTCGGCTATTCGCCCTTCGGCAGCGGTGATTTCCCCGAGGCCGGGAGCGCCGGAGGCCAAGTGCTCGCCCGCCTCGCGGAGGCGCACGGCACGACGGCGCGGGGCATCGCCGCCGCGTTCCTGACACGCGACGAGGGCACCTTCACGATCCCGAAGACGGCGCGGCCGGAGCGGGCGCGGGAGAATGCGGCGGCGGGCGCGATCACCCTGACGACGGAGGATTGCGCCGCCCTGGAAGCGGCCTTCCCACGCGGCCCGCGCCCGCGCAGCCTGCCGATGCTGTAGCGACCCGGGCGAAGTTGTGGCCAATGGCCGGGGATGATCCAGCGCGGACGGTCCGCGCCGGCCAATGGGTAGGGAGTGCGAGCGATGGCGCGATGGCGGGGTCCGGCGATCCTTCGTCGGGCAGTCCTTCGTCGGGTTGTCCTCGGTTCGGCCTTTCTCGGCCTGTGCTGGCTCGCCGAGGCGCCCGTGCTGGCGGAGGAGGTCAGGTCCGACCGGCGCAACCCGGAGCAGCCCGACGGCGAGACCCTGACGATCGACGGGAAGGGCATCACCCTGACTTTCCCCGACGTCGCCAAGCTGCGCATCGGCGGCAAGCTGCAGCTCGATTACGGGGCGGCCGCCATCCGGCAGGCCGGCTTTCCCGAGCCTTTTCCGGAGAACTTCGCGGTGCGCCGGGCCTGGATCGAGAGCTATCTCACCCTCGGCAAGAGCCTGGAACTCGCCTTCCAGTATGATTTCGCCGACCCGATGCGGCCGATCAACGATGCCGCCGCGGCCTATACGGGTCTGGAGAACACCCTCCTGACGGTGGGCAACATGAAAGAGCCCTTCAGCCTCGACCAGTTGACCAGCGACAACAACACCCTGTTCACCGAGCGCTCGCTCGCCGACGCCTTCGCGCCCGCCCGCAACCTCGGTGTCGCGCTCGGCCGCCACGGGGGGGACTGGACCGTGGTCGCCAGCGTCTTCGGCGGCAACGCCAACACCGGTATCGGCAGCGAGGGTGTCGCCGCCACCGGGCGCGCCACCTACGCGCCGATCCGCGAGGACGACCGCGTGCTGCATCTCGGCCTCGCCGGGAGCGTCCGCGATCTGCCTCGCGACGGTCAGGGATTGTCGCTGTCGAGCCGGTCCGAGGCCTTCCTGTACCAGCGCAACTTCGTCGATACCGGCGACATCCGTGACGCCGCGAGCGTCGGTCGCATCGGCCTGGAGGCCGCCTATCGCGACGGGCCGTTCCTGGTCCAGGCCGAGTACATCCGCACCGCGGTGGAGCGCACCGGCGGCGCTCGGACCATCGGCTTCCAGGGCGGCTACATCCAGGCCAGCGTCATCCTCAACGGCAAGGGCCGGGCCTACAAGCTCGCCCCCGATTACGGCGCCACCTACGCGACCTTCTCCGGCGTGCAGGTGGCGGAGGCCGACCGGATCTCGCGGGGCGGGATCGGCGTGTTCGAACTCGGCACCCGCTTCAGCGCCATCGACCTCGACGATGCAGGCATCCGCGGCGGCATCGAGCGCGACGTCACGGTCGGACTGAACTGGTACCCAGACCGCAACATCCGGGTGGTCGCCGACTATGTCCGCTCCCACACCAGCCCCTCGGCGGTGCAGGGTGGCCGCACCATCGACGCGGACACCTTCATCGGGCGGTTTCAGCTGTATTGGTAGACAGCGGTTCCGGGCGATTTGGAGCCGCCGGACCGGGTTGCGGCCGACCCCCGGTGCGGTGCTACGATGCGCCCGAAAGCCGGGCCGCGCCCGGCGCTCCGGGTCGGCGTGACGATCCATGCAACGCACGGAAGTCCTGATCGTCGGCGCCGGCCCGACGGGCCTGGTCCTCGCCCTGTGGCTGACGCGACTCGGAATCCGCGTCCGGATCATCGACCGGACGGAAGGGCCCGGCACCACTTCCCGGGCGCTCGGCATCCAGGCGCGCACCCTCGAGCTCTACCGCCTGCTCGACCTCGCCGACGCGGTCGTCGAGGCCGGGCACCCCGTGCACGCCGTCAACATCTGGACCGCCGGCACGAAGCGCGCCCGCGTGGCGTTCGCGGCCGACCCGCGGGACCCCACCCCCTATCCCTTCCTGCTGATCTACCCGCAGGACGCGCACGAACGCCTCCTCATCGATCGCCTCACGGCGGCGGGGGTCGAGGTCGAGCGACGCACCGAGCTCGTCGGGTTCACGCAGGACAGGACATGCGTCGTCGCCACCCTGCGCACGCTCGACGGCGCGCAGCAGCAGGTCGCGGCCGCCTACCTGGCCGGGTGCGACGGCGCCCGCTCCACGGTGCGTGAGACCCTGGGGATCGGCTTTCCCGGCGGAACTTACGACCGATTCTTCTACGTCGCCGACATCGCCGCGGACGGTCCCACGATCGACGGCGAGATCCATCTCAACCTCGGTGGAGCCGCCGATTTCCTCGCCGTCTTCCCCCTGGCGGAGCGCGGGCGGGCGCGCCTCGTCGGGACCGTGCTCGACGATCACCCCGGCCGCCGCGAGAGCCTGACCTTCGACGACATCGCCGCCACGGCGCTGGAGGGCCTGCAAATCGCGCCGCGGACGGTGAACTGGTTCTCGACCTACCGGGTGCATCACCGGGTCGCCGACCGCTTCCGGGACGGGCGCGTCTTCCTGCTCGGGGATGCCGGGCATATTCACAGCCCGGCCGGCGGGCAGGGCATGAACACCGGGATCGGCGACGCGATGAACCTCGGCTGGAAGCTCGCCGCCTGCCTCCGGGGACGGGCCGGCGACGCCCTGCTCGAGACCTACGAGACCGAACGGATCGGCTTCGCCCGCCGCCTCGTGGCGACGACGGACCGGGTGTTCACCCTGGCGACCTCGGAGAACGCGCCGGCGCAGCTCTGGCGGACATGGCTCGCACCCTGGCTGGCGCCCTGCATCGCCGGCTTCCCGGCCCTCCGGCGCTTCCTGTTCCGCACGATCTCGCAGATCGGGTTGGCCTACCGGCACAGCGCCCTCGGCGCGGGTCGTGCGGGACGAGTCCAGGGAGGAGAGAGGCTGCCCTGGCTGCCGAGTGCGGACGATGTCGCCCCGGAATGGCAGGTGCGGGTTCACGGAACGGCAGCGCCGGACCTGGCGCGCTGGTGCGCGCAGGCGGGCCTGCCCCTGCGCGTCCTCGCCTGGAGCCCCGAGGCCGAGCGGGGAGGCCTGGCCCGGAACGCCCTCTACCTCGTGCGCCCCGACGGCTACGTGGCCCTCGCCGATGCGAAGGCTTCCGTCCCGACGCTGGCCGCCTTCCAGGCGCAGCACGGCCTGCGCTGGGGAGCGGACGCCTGATCTGAGGAGGCGCGGGGGCTACTCGCCGACCCCGAACAGCTTCTCGAGGAAGTTGCGGTCATCCTGGCTCGGGCCGCGGCTCGCATCCGCGTGGCGGGCGGCCGGGCGCGGCGGGGCGGCGGCCTGCGGCTCGCCGAGGAGGGCACCGATCAGGCCACCGGGGGTGCTGCTGGTGACGGCCGGCTCGGACGGGCCGCGGTTGCGCCAGCGGTTGGCGCCGGGCAGCATCGCCGGGCTCTGCCCCTTCAGCGCCACCGTCATGTAGGCCTTCCAGATCTCGCCCGGCAGGTTGCCGCCCGAGACCTTCTTCGTCGGCTCGCCGTCATCGTTGCCGAGCCAGATTCCGGTGACCAGGGTGGCCGAATAGCCGATGAACCAGGCATCGCGGAAATCCTGGCTGGTGCCGGTCTTGCCGGCGAGATCCCAGCCCGGAACCTCCGCCTTCTTGGCGGTGCCGGTGACGAAGGTCTCGTGCATCATCGCGTTCATCATCGAGACCGCGTTGGCGTCGATGACGCGGCCGAGGCCGCCGTCCTTGCGCTTGTAGAGCACCTTGCCGTCGGCGCTCTTCACGCTGGCGATGATGTAGGGGATCACCCCCGTACCGCCGTTGGCGAAGGCCGCGTAGGCGCCCACCATCTCCAGGGGCGTCACCTCGGAGGTGCCGAGCGCGATCGAGCCGTTGGCCTGGAGCGGGGACGAGATGCCGAGGCGCTGGGCCGTCTGCACCACGGTCTTCGGACCGACCTCCTGGCCGAGGCGGACCGCCACGGTGTTGAGGGAGAGCGCGAGGGCGTCGCGCAGGGTCACGGGTCCCCGGTAGTCGCGGGAGTAGTTCTCCGGGTTCCAGCCCTTGATGCTGATCGGCGCGTCGTCCCGCACGGTGTCGGGGGTCAGGCCGTGCTCGACCGCCGCGAGGTAGACGAAGGGCTTGAACGACGAACCGGGCTGGCGCTTGGCCGTGGTGGCACGGTTGAACTGGCTCTGGGCGTAGTCGCGCCCGCCCACGAGGGCGCGGATCGCTCCGTCCGGCTTCATCGAGACGAGGGCGCCCTGAGCGACGTTGTAGCGGCCGCCCTTCTGGTTCAGTTCGTCCACGAGCGCCTTCTCGCCGGCGGCCTGGAGGCCGGTATCGACGGTGGTCGCGATGACGATGTCGCTCTCGAACTTCGGCAGGAAATCGTCCAGCACGTCCATCACGAGGTCGGCGACGTAGTTCGCCGAGCCGCCGCCGCGCACGCTCGCCGGCCGTGCCGGGGTCGCCAGGGCCAGCTTCGCGTCGGCCGGCTTGGCGAAGCCCAGCTCCTCCATGGCGGCGAGCACCTGGGCGGCGCGGGCCTGGGCCGCGGGCAGGTTGCGGTTCGGCGCCAGGCGCGAGGGCGCCTGGACGAGGCCGCCGAGCATCGCGGCCTCCGCCAGGGTCACGGCTTTCGCCGGCTTGCCGAAGTAGCGCTGGGCCGCGGCCTCGACGCCGTAGGCGCCGGCGCCGAAGTAGACGCGATTGAGGTAGAGCTCGAGGATCTCGTCCTTGCTGTACTTGTGCTCGAGCCACAGGGCGAGGATCGCTTCCTGGATCTTGCGCGAGGCCGAGCGCTCCGGGGTCAGGAACAGGTTCTTGGCGAGCTGCTGGGTCAGGGTCGAGCCGCCCTGGGAGACGCCCCGCCGGGTCACGTTCTGGGCGACCGCGCGGGCGATGCCCACGGGGTCGACGCCGAAATGGCTGTAGAAGCGCCGGTCCTCGATCGCCACGAAGGCGCGCGGCAGGTAGGGCGGCAGTTCCTTGATGCTGACGACCCGGCCGCCGGTCTCGCCGCGATTGGCCAGGAGCGAGCCGTCGCTCGCCAGGATCGCGATGTTGGGGGGGCGCTTGGGCACCGCGAGCTGGTCGATCGGCGGCAGCTGCGAGGCGTGGTAGGCCACGAGCCCCGCGATGCCGATCACGCCCCAGAGGCCGAGGACGAGCACGCCGTAGACGAGCCGCCCGAGGATCGAGCGGCGGGCGCGCCGCGGCGCCTTGCGCAGCGCCCGGGCTGGCGGTGCGGCGGATGCGCGGCCCTTCGCGCCGCGGCCGCCCTTCGAACCTGACTCGCCTCGCGCCACGCCGCCTCCCGCGCGATCGGATCGCGAGAGCCGCAGATCGAGGTCGGCCGGGTCCTCGACGCGGCCCTCGGGCACGTCGAAGTTCGGCTCTCCCCTGCCTCCGCCTGCGCGTCCCTTCGCCATGCGTCCCGTCTGCCCCAAGGTTCGTTCGCGATTCGAGCGTCCCTGCTTGCGCACGGTAAATGCGGCGGGTTTAAGGGGTGTTAACCGGCTGATTTTTCAAAGCCTTGAGAAATCAGGGGAAATTCGATGGCCTCCGCGGTTCGTGCACCGAATGTTCAGGCGGCCGCCGGGCGGGCCGGATGTGCCGGAACGACCTGACGCGCGATGGTCCGCCCCGCTCACCCCTTCTTGCGCAGGGGCCTGACCGAGAGGACGCCCTGGTCGGTGAAGCCGGTGGCGGCGCCGAAGGCCTGCAGGTCCGCCTGCCGAGGGCCGGCGAGCAGCTGGATATCGCCGCACCCCGCCGAGCGCGCCGCCTGCGACGCCGCCTTCAGGAGGAGGCGGCCGATGCCGCGCCGTCGTGCATCGGGATCGACCAGCAGCGTGGTGATCTGCGCCGTCGCCAGGCTGGCGGCCAGGGACGGATACCAATGGACGACGACGAGGCCGCTCGGCGGCCCCCACTCGATGGCGACGAGCGCGGCGCCCGCGCCCTGCCGAAGGGCCTCGATCCGCTCGGCCAGGGCCTCGGCGGCGACGGGATGGCCGCAGGATCGCAGGAGTTCGGCGAGGCCCGCCACGTCGCCGCCATGCGCCGCCCGGATCTCCAGCCCGTAACGGCTCGCCACGCATCGCTCCGATCGGCTCCGCCAGCCGGGCCGGCGGAGCGAGGGGTCCCTGGACCGTTCTAGTCGCGCCGCATCAGGCCGAACAGGGCGAAGCCCGCCAGGGCCGCGAGGCCGAGGGCGAGGCCGCGATTGTCCTGGAAGCGGCTCGCCGCAGCCTGCCCCGCCGCGCGCAGGTCGTTGCCCAGCGGCGAGCCGCTCAGGATGCGCTCGGCACGGTCGTGGTTCTCCGGCCGGGTCGCGATCGACACCGCGAAGGCGTCGTCGTCCAGGCGGTCGATCTCGACGCTGTTGCGCGCGAAGCCGGCGCGCGACAGGCGATCCCGCGCCACGCGGGCGGCCCTGAGAGACGGAACGGTCACGGTGGCCAACACGCTGTCAGACATCAAGTTTTCTCCCTATTCGGCAAACCAAACCTCGGCCGGCGGAATAGGGTTCCGCGAGAGGGCGTCCGGGAAGGTCGCCGGCCGCGCGCCTTAAGCATCCGGCAACCAGCGCGGTCCTAAGCCCGAACCTCGCCGCGCGGTGCCGCCTCGCGAGGCCGTCGAGAGGAGCCTGCCGGACTTGCGCGATCCGTTCGTTCCTGCCGCCCTCGCCGACCGCCTGCGGGAGAAGCGCCGCAAGCCGCGCGCCCGGGATGCGCTCGCCTACGAGCCGGCCAAGCCTGTCTTCGCCGAACTCCTCGACGCGCGTGGGCACGGCACTGGCCAGTTCGTGCGCCTGTCCCAGGGCATGGTGGAGGCGATCACGCGCGGGGTCCGGGAGGAGGCCTGATCGCCGGCCGAGTCCGCATTGGGATCAGCGGTCGCAGCCGATACAGATGTCGCGCACCACGCGCTGGCGTCCGAGACCCGTACGCTGGTTCGGCAACTGTCCGTTGAAGGCATGCTCGACCGGCCGGGCCGTCGGCGCCACCGGTTTCGGCGCCTCGGGCGAGGCCGGCCGGGGGGCGGGGGCTGTCAGGGCCATGTACTGCGCGGCGGCGGGCGGCGAAGCGAGGCCGAGCGCTAGGCCGGCGAGAGCGAGGCTCAGGGGCGACCGCCGGGAGAACGCGCGTTCGCGCGGGGCGGTCGCGGGACGTCGCGTGGCCATCGGATCCTCCGGTCGTGATCTCACGGTGCGAATCGACACGGCGCCGCCATGCGGCGATCCGGCGTCCAGCCTGACGGGAACGAGGGGAAGCAGGGATCGTTCCCAGTCCCTTTGACCGGCTCCGGGCCGGATGGGACCGCACAGATGCTGCACCTCCTCGTGGCCGATGGGAACGACCGGTCGGGACGGGCCGATCACGTTTCGGCCACCGGCGTCACCTCGGCGGAAGCCTACGCGGAGGTCTTGCGCCAGATCTCGGCCGGGGTCGCCTGCACCCTGATCAACCCGGCCGACGCCGATGCGGCACTGCCCCCCGGCATGACGCTCGCCGGCTTCGACGCCCTCGTCCTCACGGGCTCGGCGCTTCACGTCTGCGACGAATCCGCGGCGGTTCGGCGCCAGATCGGTCTCGTGGCCGAGGCGCTCGGTGCCGGACTTCCCGTGTTCGGCTCCTGCTGGGGCGTCCAGGTCGCCGCGGTGGTGGCGGGCGGCCACGCGGCCCGCAATCCGAAGGGGCCGGAATACGGGTTCTCGCGCGACCTCGTGCGGACCGAGGCCGGGCGGGCGCACCCGCTTCTCGCGGGACGGGACGAGCGCTTCGACGCGCCGGCCATGCATCTCGACGCCGTCATCACCCCGCCGGCTCACGCCACTGTCCTGGCCGGCAACGGGGTCCTGTCGGTCCAGGCGATCGAGATCCGGCACGGCGCGGGCGTGTTCTGGGGTACGCAGTACCACCCGGAACTCGACCTCGACGCCCTCGCGGCGATGCTGCGCCTCAGCGCCGACGACGTGGTGGAGGCCGGCGCGCTGCCGGACCACGCGGCGGTGGAGGCCTATGCGGCCGATCTCTGCCGCATCCACGCGGACCCGGACGGGCAGCGGGACCTGATCGCCCGCCACCGGCTCGGGGCCGAACTGCTGGAGCCGGCGCGCCGGCGCGCGGAGATCGGCAACTTCCTCGACCGTCTCGTGCGTCCGCGGGTCGAAGCCGCGGCCTGAGGGATCAGACCACGCGCAGGGCGGCAGCGCCCGGCCGCGGGCGGGCGCCGACGATGTGGAAGGCGCGCGGCCGCACGAACAGGAACGACAGGCGCGTGTGACGGATCATCCGCTCGAAGGCCAGCGGAACCAGGATCGCCACCACGGTCACGACGAGGCTCGCCCAGCCGATGTCGGTGATCGCCCCGGACTTCACGATCAGGGTGCGGGTGAGGGCCATCGGCAGGAAGAAGGCCAGATAGATCACGATCGAGCGCTGGCCGCAGGCCCGCAGGGCCGCCGTCACTGGGCCGCCCGCGCGGGACATCAGGGCGCCGATGGCGACGATCGCCAGGGCCCCCGCGCCGCTGAGGACGAGGCTCAGGCCCGGAAGGTTCGCCGGAAACGGAACGGCGCGGAATCCCGTGGGGATGAACACCATCGCGGCGTTGACCGCGGCCCACAGGGCGAGGCCGAGAAGGGCCGCGCGGGCATGGCGCTGCACGAGGTCGGCGAAGGTGAAGATCCGCGCCGCGAAGAGATAGCCCACCAGGAACCAGACGTAGCGGTCGCAGAACTCGTTGATCAGTTCCGAGCCGGTATGGACGGGCAGGACCTGCAGCAGAGCCGCCCCGCCGAGGAGCCAGGCCGTCGGCACCGGCCGCAGGGCCTTGGTCAGGACCGAGAACACCGCCAGCAGGTAGATGAACCACAGGGTCGAGTAGGGCTCGACGACGGCCAGGGCGAGGTGGGCCACGAAGGCGCCGGGACCGGCACCGTCGGTGATCTGGCCATACTTGAAGGCCGACTGGATCAGCACCCAGAGGACGTAGAAATAGACGAAGTGCACGAGGCGCCTGTCGAGGAACAGGCGCCAGTCGCGGTCGATCACCCGCCCGAGGAACAGTCCCGACAGCAGGAAGAAGTCCGGGATGCGGAAGGGGCGCGCGAAGGCCACGACGGTGTGGAGGAAGCCCTCGCCCTCCATGGCGATGCCGGCGCCCAGGGTCGAGTGCATCATCACAACCAGGATGATGCAGAGGCCCTTGGCGACATCCACCCAGGCGAGCCGGTTCGCATCCTCGGGGGACCCCGCCGCGTGCCGCCCCGCTCCCTGCCCAGCCTCGACCGCCGCCATGATCCGTCCCCGCTCACAGGGCTGCGATCCTCGGGCGCGAGGTCTTAAGGATGGGGATACGGGCCGGAACGCTCGGCGATCATACCGAACGGACGGTAAAGGCGCCGTCGCGAATCGCGGCCTTCAGTGCGGGTTGCGCTTGGCGCCCCGGCGGCCGCGCGTCATGCGGGTCGCCGCATGGAAGTCGTCCGGCTTCGTGCGGATCCAGGCCAGGAACTCCGCCATCTCGGGTGCGGCCCGCAGGGCGTCCACCTCGGCGAGGCGGCGGGCGATCTCGGCCTCGCTGAAGCGGGCGTGGATCGCCGAGTGGCAGATCTGGTGCAGGCGCACCGTACCGGCCCGCGCTCCGCCCTTCAGCTTCGGGGTCAGGTGATGCAGGCTCGATTTGGCATGGGGCGGGATCGGCCGCTCGCAGAGCGGGCAGGTGACCGCAGGCTTGGCCTGTGGACCGTGCGTCGCCGGGTCGTCGTTGCGCCAGAGTCGGGCTCGTCGTCCCAAGGGCCTCTCCGTCGGATGGGTCCGTCAGCGGACCGCTGGCGGGACAAGGGGGCGGCAGGCCGGATCGTTCGATCCGAAGACATCGAGGGCCTGCCGATCCTGCGTCCCGAGGATGGACACGTGGTCGCCGGCGATCACCGTCATTCGCGCGCGCGGACCGGCGAGTGCGGCCAGCCGCTCGGCATGCGCCCTGGGCACGACCGCATCGTCCGCGCCATGGACGATGAGCACCGGCCCGGTACCCGCGGCGATGCGGGAATCGGACCGGAACGTGTCCTGCAGGAGCAGGCGGGTCGGCAGGTACGGGAAACGCCCGGCGACGATGGCCGAGAGGGAATCGAACGGCGCCTCGAGGTAGAGGCCGAGATGCGGCCGGCTCTCGGCCAGGGCCACCGCCACCGCGGCGCCGAGGGAGTGCCCGTGCAGCAGCACCGGCGCCCCGGGCGCCCGGGCCTGGACCAGCGCGTAGGCCGCCTGCCCGTCGGCGATCAGGCCCGCCTCGCTCGGGCTCCCGGTCGAGCCGGGATAGCCGCGATAGGCGATGGCGAGGACGCCCCAGCCTGCGGCGCGCCAGGGCGCGCCGGCAAAGCGCGCCGCGCCGGGCTCCGGGCGCGAGCCGTTGCCGTGGAGGGTTAGGATGATGGGGCAGCCCGGCTCCGGCGCGCGCCAGAACCCGAGCAGGCGCTCCCCGTCGGCCGTCGGCAGGCTGACCGCCTCCGTGCCCGCCGGTGCCGGCCGGGCCGGAGCGGGCGCCTGGCCGCGGAAGGCGCCGGGGTAGATCAGGTGGCGCTGGAACACGGTCAGGAGCGTGACTCCCAGGAGGGAGAGCCCGAGGAACGCGGTGGCCACGAGGGAAGCGAGAAGACGCATGCGCTCGACTGATGGGAGGCCGCGATCCGGCGAAGCCTCGAGGTGTCATGGCGGGGCGCCGGACCCGAGGAAGGGGCTTCGGGGCGTGTCCGAGAGGTAGGGACTGGACTTTGGCGTGTCACCAGCGATGTTGCGTCGCGTGAAAACGCCCGTTCCCGTCTCCCCCCGCCGCCGGCTCGAGCAAGTGCACGACCGGGCCGTCCGGCCCGCACCGGTCCGGCGCCGCGCGCCATGACGGGATCGTCCGGCGATGGACGGGCCGCGGGCATTCCGGGCCTGAGCCCGAACGTGCTCCTCCTCGGGCTGATCTTCTGCGGAATCGGCTTCGGCATCGGTGCCGGGGCACTCGCGGGCTCGGGCGCCGCCTTCGTGTTTCTGATGGCCGGCTGGGTGCTCGGCCAGTGCCTGCACGAGTACGGCCATGCGCGCGCCGCGCGCCATTGCGGCCTGGCTCCGACCGGGGCGCTGACCCTTGATCCGCTGCGGGCGCCCGCCCCTGTGGCGACCATGCTGCTGCCGGCCCTGTTCACCATCTTGGGCGGCATCGGGTTTCCCGGCGGAGCCGGTGTACCGCCCGAGGGAAGGCTGAGCCGGGGCCGGCAATCCGCGGTGGCTGCGGCCGGTCCGGCGATGAGCTTCGCCTTCCTTCTCACGCTCGCGCTGCTCTACGGCCTGACGAGTGCGGAGGCCGAGACCCTGCGGGCGGTTCTCGCCGTCTCGGTTCTGTTCCAGGGGACGGCCCTGGTCCTCGGCCTGATGCCGGTCCCGGGCCTGGACGGCTACGGCATCCTCCGGCCATGGCTGCCCGACTCCGGAACCGCCATCTTATCCTGGACGGACCGGATGGCCCGGCGTCCGAGCCTCGTCCTGCTGGGCCTGTTCCTGGCTTCCTCGGCTTTCACCCGACCCCTGTTCCGGGCCAGCCTGCTGTTGACCGAGACGTTCGGTATCGATCTCGCCGATGTGATCGCCGGTTTCAGGCTCGTTCGCCTCTGGTGATGGAGCAGATGCTCCGCCACGGCGGACGGGGCGCGATATTTGATTTGCCGGCTGAATGCCTGCGATGCAATGTGTCCGTCAGCGAGCCGGGCCGTACGCTTGCCGCGGGTGCGGACAGGTCGTGCAGGGCTCGGAATCCGGGGCGTCGCGCCCGATGGCGGCGATGGTCGAGGTCGTGAGCACAGCATGCGTGACGATACGTCGGGGCGGCAGGCCTCGCCTCACGCCTACCGCGTTCTCCTGCTCGACGCTTCCGGCCGTGTCCTTCGCACCAAATCCCTCGCGGGCTGCACCGAGGCCGAGGCCATCGAGCGGGCCCGAGACTTCGTGGATGGACGGTCGGTCGAGCTCTGGGACGGTAGCCGCCTGATCCAGCGCCTCGACGCGTCCCATGACCCGGAATCGGACGAACCCTGACTGGACGGGCAGCCGCGGCATTCGGGCATCGTGGGGGCCGAGCGAGCTTTCGTGCTAGGTGCCCCTCGACCTCCGGACCCGACGCGATCCGGTGCGCCCGGTGGAGAGACCCCGCGATGGCCCTCAAGACGACGTTCCTGGTGCAGACCTTCGTGCTCAAGCGCAAGCGGCTCTCGCCGGGGGACCGCGAGGTGGCGGTGACGGAGAGTGGGGCGCTGAAGAAAGCCGAGGCCATGGCGGCGCGCTTCCCCGGTACGGCGGCGATCAAGGTCGTGGCCGACGACGAGACGGGGGAACTGGAGAGCGCATCCATCCTCGGCAGCTTCGGCGAGGTGCCGGACGATTTCGCCGAGAGCCTGCAGGGGTCCTGAAGCGGCACCCTCGGCGTCCGCAAGCCCGGGTCTCGAAACGCGAAAAAGGGCTCCGCCTCGCGGCGGAGCCCCTCGATGCTGCGGTGACGCGTCAGCCGTCAGGGGCAGGCGTGGCGCTGGCCGTCATTGCCGAGATAGGTCCCGGTGCGGCGGTCGTAGGAGCGGAAGCGCTGGACGCAGTAGGCGACGTCGTCGCCGCCGGTGGCGACTTCCGGACCGGCCTCGTAGCCCGTCGCGGCATAGCCGCCACCATAGGGCGCGTAGCCGCCGTAATAGGCCGGGGCATAACCGCCGGCATAGTAGTCGTCGCCGTAGTAGCCGCCATAGGCGCTGCCGAGGCCGTAGCCGATCCCGGCTCCTGCGAGACCCAGGCCGAGCCCGAGGCCGAGCCCGCCGTAGCCGCGGCGGTAGCCGTAGCCGCGTCCGGCATAGGCGCCGCCCCGGTTGAAGCCGCCGCGATCGCCCCGGAAGCCGTTGCCGGCAGCAAGGCCCGCTCCGGCGCCGACGGCACCCACGCCGACAGCCCCGCCGCGGTTGAAGCCACCCTGCGCCAGGCCGCCGCGGAACCCGCCGCCGCCGAAGTTGCCGCCGCGGAACCCGCCGCCCTGAGCGAGACCGCCGCGGAAGCCACCCCCACCGAAGTTGCCGCCGCGGAACCCGCCGCCGCCCATGCCACCGCCATGGAAGCCGCCGCCGCCACCCCGGAAGCCGCCGCCGCCACCGCCCGGACGCGCATCGGCGGAGGCGGGAATCATCGAGAGGGCGCCGACCAGGGCGGCCGATGCCAGGAATATGCGCTTCATGGGAGAACCTGTCGTTCGTGTGCCGACCCCGAGGGTCGAACTTCTGGTTAACGAACGCGGGGCCTGACGATAAAGTTCGTTTCACACGCCCTTCCGCGTCGGTTTGCCGGACCGGTGATTGACAAAACGGCCGCCGACCTCGAATCTGGAAGCATTCCGAGGGGGGCTCCGAGTACGGGAGCTGAGATTGGGCGCGTCGCCCTGACCCTTGAACCTGATCCGGTTCGTACCGGCGGAGGGACGGGAATCTCAACGACGGCGCGAATCTCCAGGCGCCATCCCGTCCAATCCCTCCGCCCATGAACCGGATCGTCTCCCACGCCAGGAGCGAAACCGATGAATGCACCCGTTCTCCCGAAGGATCTGCCGCAGGGCCAGCCGCAGGCGGTGACCACCGGCCCGATCATGGGCTCGCGCAAGGTCTACGCGCCCGTGGCCGGGCACGACGACATCCGGGTGCCGTTCCGCGAGATCACGCTCAGCGATCCGAAGGAGGCCCCTGTGCGGGTCTACGATCCGTCGGGTCCCTACACGGAGACGGATGCCAAGATCGACCTCCATGCCGGCCTGCCGCTGGTGCGCGAGCCCTGGATCGCTCGGCGCGGCTACGCCACGGTGACCCCGCGCGCGGTCAAGCCCGAGGACAACGGCTTCGTGCCCGAGGACAAGCTCGTGGCCCCGTGCCCGGCCACCCGCGAGATCCGCAAGGCCGGCCCCGGCCAGATGGTGACGCAGTACGAGTTCGCCCGCGCCGGGATCATCACCGAGGAGATGATCTACGTCGCCAACCGCGAGAACCTCGCCCGCCAGACGATGCTGGAGGGCGCGCAGGCGGCGCTGGCCGACGGCAACAGCTTCGGCGCGTCCCTGCCGGCCTTCATCACGCCCGAGTTCGTCCGCGACGAGGTGGCCCGGGGCCGCGCCATCATCCCGGCCAACATCAACCACCCGGAGGTGGAGCCGATGGCGATCGGCCGCAACTTCCTGGTGAAGATCAACGCCAATATCGGCAATTCCGCCGTGACGTCCTCGGCCGCCGAGGAGGTCGAGAAGCTGGTCTGGGCGACCCGCTGGGGCGCCGACACGGTGATGGACCTCTCGACGGGCCGCAACATCCACAACATCCGCTCGTGGATCGTGCGCAACTCGCCGGTTCCGATCGGCACCGTGCCGATCTACCAGGCCCTGGAGAAGGTCGGCGGCGACCCGCTGAAGCTCGACTGGGAGGTCTTCAAGGACACCCTGATCGAGCAGGCCGAGCAGGGCATCGACTACTTCACGATCCATGCGGGCGTGCGCCTCGCCCACGTGCCGCTCACCGCGCGCCGGGTCACCGGCATCGTCTCGCGCGGCGGCTCGATCATGGCGCGCTGGTGCCTCGCCGGTCACCGGGAGTCGTTCCTCTACGAGCGCTTCGACGAGATCTGCGACATCATGCGGGCCTACGACGTCTCGTTCTCGCTCGGCGACGGCCTGCGCCCCGGCTCCATCGCGGATGCCAACGACGCGGCGCAGTTCGCCGAGCTGGAGACCCTGGGCGAGCTCACCAAGATCGCCTGGGACAAGGGCTGCCAGACCATGATCGAGGGCCCCGGCCACGTGCCGATGCACAAGATCAAGGTGAACATGGAGAAGCAGCTCGTGGAGTGCGGCGAGGCGCCGTTCTACACCCTCGGCCCGCTGACCACCGACATCGCCCCCGGCTACGACCACATCACCTCCGGCATCGGCGCCGCGATGATCGGCTGGTTCGGCTGCGCCATGCTCTGCTACGTCACCCCGAAGGAGCATCTCGGTCTGCCCAACCGCGACGACGTCAAGGAAGGCGTGATCACCTACAAGATCGCGGCCCATGCCGCCGACCTCGCCAAGGGCCACCCGGCGGCGCAGCTGCGCGACGACGCCCTGTCGCGGGCCCGGTTCGACTTCCGCTGGGAGGACCAGTTCAACCTCTCCCTCGACCCCGACACGGCGCGCGCCTACCACGACGAGACCCTGCCGAAGGACGCCCACAAGGTCGCGCATTTCTGCTCGATGTGCGGCCCGAAGTTCTGCTCGATGAAGATCACGCAGGACCTGCGCGCCGAGGTGCTGGCGATGGAGGCGGCCGGGCAGGTGCTCGGCGAGGCCGCGCCCCTGAGCGCGGCCGAGCGCGAGGCCGGCATGGCGGCGAAATCCGCCGAGTTCCAGGCCGAGGGCGGCAAGCTCTACGTCGACGCGGCGGAGTAGGGGGCTGTGTCCCGGGCCAGTCTCAACTGACCGGCCCGGGACAGGCAGCGCGCGAAAGGACCGCCCGCGGCGCACGGAATTCGAGAGCCGTGTCCGCGCGCGCTTCGGAGGCATCGGAGAGCGGGCGGGGTGCCCGGCGCGATCTCCCGGGCGCCTTTCCCGATCACATCACGCGAACAGCCCGTGCACGAACCAGCGCGTGGGCGATTCCATCGTGAGGAATCCCTCGCGATAGACCCAGAGGCGGCGGCCGGCCTCGTCCTCCACCACATAGTAGTCCCGCGTCGGCCCGGGGGCGTGCCACCACGCATCGGCGATGCGCTCCGGCCCGTCCGCATGGGCGACCCGGTGCAGGCGCCGGCGCCAGCGGAAGCGGTGCGGCGGCCCGTCGGGGGCGAGCGCGATGACGTCTTCGGCCGCCTCGCCCCGGCTGAGCAGCACCAGCGGCCGCGGCGGCAGGCTCGGCCGGGGCGCCGGATCGGCCCAGCCCGCCTGGCTGCGCTGGCCCGCCCCCCAGGGTTCCACGATCTCGGCCCGCTCGGGCAGGTGGCTCTCCCGGAAGCCGAGCCGCATCATCCGCCGGCCGAGGCGCTGGCGCAGGGCATCGCCCAGATGTCCGGCTCCTCCCTCGCCACCGGCGGCGGCCTCCACCAGCATCCTCTGACGCGGCGCGATCGGACCCGTGGCGGTGACCGCGAGGCCCACGCTCTCGAAGCCGAAACCGGCATCGAGGGCCGGGCCGAGGCGGTCGAGGCGCAGGGTCAGCAGGCGCCCGAGCTGGGCCGGGCAGCGGGTCGGCAGGCTCATCCCGAGGTCGAGGGTTCGCACCACCCCGTCGACGCGGGTCAGGGACAGCCGCAAAGCCCGGGCGCCGAGGCCGGCCGCCTCCAGCCGCGGGGCCAATCCCTCCATCAGGCGCATGGCCGTGGCGACGATGGTCTCCGGCCGGCCGATCGGTTCGAGGAAGCCGCGCACGGCCTCGAAGTCGCGCGGGTCCTCCGCCGGGACGAGGGGCTCCGGACGGTGGCCGAGGGCTTGGTCGAGGCGCAGCAGCAGGATCTTGCCGAAGCGCCGGGCCAGGGGCGCGCGGGGCGCGGCGGCAAGGTCGCCGATCCGGCGCAGGCCGAGGCGGGCCAGGGCCTGCGCCGTGCCGGGATCGAGGCGCAGGGCCGCGACCGGCAGGGCCCGCAGGGCCTCCCCGTTGCATCCGGGCGCCACGAGGCCGCCCCCGCCGTGGCGCGCCAGGGCGAAGGCGCAGGCGGGCGTGTCGGCCAGCGCGATCCGCGCCGGGATCGCGCCCTCGGACAATCGCCGGGCGAGATCCGCTTGCAGCGGCGCCTCGCCGCCGAACAGGTGGCTCGCCCCGGCGATGTCGAGGAAGAATCCATCCCCGCCCTCCGCCGGGCCGTAGGGCGCGACGACCGGGGTGTAGCGCTTGGCCCAGAGGCAGAGCCGGTGCAGGGCGGCTTCATCCGCTTCCGGGTCGGCAGGATGGACGGAAACGGGCGTGCCGATCCGCGCGCGGGCCCGGGCCAGGGTCTCGCCGGGTTCGAGGCCGAGGGCGCGGGCGGCGGCGTCCACCGCGAGCAGGCGCAGGCCGTTGGCCTCCATCGCGGCCACGACCACGGGGCCGTCATCCCGAGCGCTGGACCCGTGCGCCCGCCTCAGCCGCGTGACCGGCCAATGCTCCAGCCAGACCGAAACGATGCGCGGCATGATCCCACTCCAGAAGCCAGTGTCCGGTCCGCCCATTGCGGCTTCGGTCGAGGGTCACCTGCCAGCACGGCCGCTCGATGCAGCCGAAGCGGTCGCGCAGGGCCTTGCCGGCGGCGATCCGCCAGCGGGTCGCGGCCACGTTGGGGCTCTCCGCCTCCGGTGGCCGCAGGACGAGGAGGAGGAGGTCGGTCCGCCCGGCCGCGAGGTGAAGCCGGCGGCTCTGGGTCAGGGGCAGGGCGGCGTCGACGAGGCCCGCCACGGCGGCCAGCCCCTGCGCGCGCAGGGATTCCTCCAGGGCGCGATAGGCGTCGCCGTCGCTGGCGACCTCGAACAGCAGCAGCCGTCCGGGGTCGAGGCCGAGACCGGCCAGACCATGCCCATAGGGGAGGGGATGGCCCTGTCCCGCCACCAGCAGGGCTTCGCCGCGCACCCGGGCGAGGTGGCGCGCCACCAGGGCGAGGGCGAAGCCGAGGGCCGCCGGCTCGTCCCCCGCCTGGGCCGGGGCGATCTCGTGCAACTGCCCGAGGGCGAGGCCGCCCTGTGCGAGGCGCGAATCGATGTCGTGGATGCCCAGCGGAAGGGCGCCCCGGAGGACCGGGGCATCGCCGCGGCCGGCCACCAGGTCGCGCAGGGCCGCGAGGTCCAAGGGGCCTACATCGGGAGAAGGCGCCTCCACGCCCGGTCGATCCGACGGCTGGGTCTCGATCTCCGCATCGGGAGGATCTTCAGGGCTCTGTCTCATCAGCTCCGCTCCATTCCGCTACGCTAAGAACAGAACAGGAACATACTCAATCGGTTTCCAGGGGCTCCTGAGATTTCACCTGTGTTCAAGGACTTGGCCTGTGGAAGGCTGTGGATGCCTGTGGACGGCAGGGGCCGGGGCGGTGGCTCCGTCACCCTTGACCCTGTGGCGACGGCAGGGCAGCACTCCCCACCTGCCGCGCAAGCAGACGCGGATCAGCCGGGAGAACTCCATGCGTCTCGCTCGTGCCCTCGTGGTCCTGTCGGGCCTGATCACCGTCGCGGTAGGGTTCCCCGCTGCGGCGCAGCCGGCGGCCCAGCCCAGGGGCGAGGCACCCAAGGCGGCGGCACCGAAGGGACGCGGGCCGCAGGCCGCGTCGCAGCCGATCCAAGTCTACGATGCCCGCTTCGAGAACGGCGACCTGCGCATCTCCGGCAGCGTGCGCAAGCCCGGCACCGTGGTGGTGCTCGACGAGGACATCTCGATCATCGCCGACAGCCGGGGCCGCTTCGTCTTCCGCCTGCCCTACGTGCCCACCAACTGCATCGCCACGCTGAAGGCGGGCGAGGACGAGCGCGAGGCGGTGATCGCCAATTGCGGCCCTGCCGGCCAGCCCGGTCCGAAGGGCGAGACCGGGCAGAAGGGCGACACCGGCGACAAGGGCGAGACCGGCCCCGCCGGGCCGCAGGGCGTCGCCGGCCTGCCCGGTCCTCAGGGACCGAAAGGTGACACCGGGGCCAGAGGCGAGCCCGGCCCGAAGGGCGAGACGGGCGCCCGAGGCGAGCCCGGCCCCAAGGGTGAAGCGGGACTCAAGGGTGAGGCCGGCCCCAAGGGCGACGCCGGTCCGAAAGGCGAGCCCGGCCCGCGGGGGCCGGCCGGCGAGCGTGGACCGGCGGGCGCCAGGGGCGAGGCCGGTCAGGCCGCCCTCGCGGCGGCCGCGCCCGCATCCCCGTTCCGGGTGGTGCGCCAGGACACCTGCCCGGCCTCGGGCTGCGCCATCACCTGCGAGGGCAGCGAGATCCTCGCCTCGGCCCTGTGCCTGAAGGGGGGCAGCGCCATCGTGACGGCGGGCGCCGACGGAACCTTGAGCGCGGCCTGTCCCGCCGAGAGCCAGGGTCTCGTCGGCCTCTGCGCCCGGCGCTGAGGGGCCGAGGCGACCCGAGCGATCGCCCCTCGCCGAAACGGAGCCGTCCGGTGTAAGGACGCGCTTCGTTTCGTGCCGAAGCCGATCCCACCCTTGTCGATACCGCCCATGCCGCCTGTCCCCTCCTGCACCGTTCCCAGCGTCCGCGGGGCCTCGCGATGAGCGCGGGCATCTGGGGCAAGCTCGGAGGGGCCGGCCTAGGCCTCGCCATCGGCGGTCCCCTCGGCGGCCTCGTCGGCGGCGTGGCCGGGCACTTCCTGGTCGACCGCGAGGGCGCGCTGTTCGGCGCCACGCCGCGCGACGTGGTCTTCACCACCGGCCTCGTGGCGCTCGCCGCCAAGATGGCCAAGTCCGACGGCGTGGTGACGCCGGCGGAGGTCGAGGCCTTCGCCAAGGTGGTGCAGGTGGACGCGCGCGCCCGGCCCGGCGTGCAGCGCCTGTTCGACCTCGCCAAGGGCACCGCGAACGGCTTCGAGGCCTATGCCCGGCAACTGGCCAACACCTTCCACGACGAGCCGGCCCTGCTGGAGGACGTGCTCGACGGCCTGTTCCACATCGCCAAGGCCGATGGCGCCATCCACGAGGCGGAGGAGCGCTACCTGCGCGCCGTGGCGGAGACCTTCGGCTACGACGAGGCCGCGTTCCGCCGCATCGCCGCCCGGCACGTCCGCCTCTCCGACGATCCCTACCTCGTGCTCGGCCTCGATCACGACGTCGACGATGCCGGGCTGAAGGCCGCCCACCGGGCCCTGGTGCGGGAGAACCATCCCGACCGGGCCATCGCGCGCGGCCTGCCGCCGGAGGCGGTGGCCATCGCCACCCGCCGGCTCGCGGCCATCAACGCCGCCTATGACCGGATCAGCACCGAGCGGGGCCTCACGTGAAACCGACGCCCGAGAGCCCCGTCGCCACCAGCGTCCACCCGTCGCCGAACCACGGCGAGCGCCGCTCCGGCCCGGTCGACCTCCTCATCCTGCACTACACCGGCATGGAGAGCGCGGCCGCCGCCCTGCAGCGCCTCGCCAACCCCGTGGCGGAGGTCTCGGCCCATTACGTGGTGCTGGAGGACGGCCGCGTGGTGCAGATGGTGCCCGAGGGGCGCCGGGCCTGGCATGCGGGCCAGGGCTCCTGGGCCGGGATCAGCGAAGTGAACTCGCGCTCCCTGGGCATCGAGATCGTCAATGGCGGCCATGCCGGCGGCCTGCCGGCCTATCCCGCGGCGCAGATCGAGGCCGTGATCGCCCTCTGCGGCGATCTCGCCGGGCGCTGGAGCCTCGCCCCGCACCGGATCCTCGCCCATTCCGACATTGCGCCCGAGCGCAAGGAGGATCCGGGCGAGCACTTTCCCTGGGAGGGCCTCGCCCGCGCCGGCATCGGCCACTGGGTGCCGCCGGCCCCGATCCGCGATGGCCGCTTCTTCGCGCAGGGCGATGCCGGGCCGCCGATCGAGGCGCTGCAGGCGATGTTCGCCCTCTACGGCTACGACCTGCCGGTGAGCGCCACCTTCGACGCCCGCATGGGTGCGGTGGTGACGGCGTTCCAGCGCCACTTCCGCCCGGCCCGCGTCGACGGCGTCGCCGACGCCTCGACCATCACGACCCTGCGGGACCTGATCGCGGCGCTGCCGGGACGTTAGCGCACCATGGCGCGCGACCTTCCCCCGCAAGGGGGAGAGATGAGCCCGCGCGGCTCTCCAAGCACGGGCCGCCGATCACGCCCGATGCTGGACCGCCTCGCCGCCATGTCCGTGCGCATCCTCGGCCGCCGCGCCGCGGGTGCGCCAGAGGCTGTAGGCGATGCCCGCGATCAGGAACACGACGGTGACCGCGAGGGAGACCCACGGCGGCACGTGGACGAGGTCGAAGGTGTCGGCGACCACGATCTTCCCGCCGATGAAGATCAGGATGAAGGCCAGCGCCGTCTTGAGGTAGGCGAAGCGGTCAACCATCGCCGCCAGGGCGAAGTAGAGCGCGCGCAGGCCGAGGATCGCGAAGATGTTCGAGGTGTAGACCACGAAGGTGTCGGTGGTGATGGCGAAGATCGCCGGCACGCTGTCGACGGCGAAGATCACGTCGGCGCCGTTCACGAGGATGAGCGCCAGCGCCAGGGGCGTCAGCCAGAGGGCGGTCTTGCCGGTCTTCGGATCGGGCTTGCGCACCATGAAGCGCTGCCCGTGCAGTTCGGGCGTGATGCGCAGGACGCGCTGCAGGAACCGGACGGCCCGGTTCTCGCGGATATCGCCCGGCTCCTCGTCCTTCGAGACCAGCATCTTGAGGCCGGCGAAGATCAGGAAGGCGGCGAAGATCGACAGCACCCAGGCGGCCTGGTGCACGAGGGCCGCGCCGAGGCCGATCATCAGGCCGCGCAGCAGCACGGCGGCGAGGATGCCCCAGACCAGGACCCGGTGCTGGGCGGCGCGGGGAATGCCCAGCGCCGTGAGGATGACGGCGATCACGAAGACGTTGTCCATCGACAGCGACTTCTCGACCACGAGGCCGGCGACGTATTCCTGGCCCGCCTGCGGACCGAGATACCACCAGACCCAGCCGCCGAAGATCATCCCCAGGGTGAAGTAGAACAGCGTCAGGAGCAGGCTCTCCTTCACGCCGATCTCATGGTTCTTGTCGCGGTGCAGAAGCCCGAGGTCGAAGGCCAGCAACCCGGCCACGAGGGCGTGGAACCCGAGCCACATCCACACGGGCTTGCCGAGCCAGTCGTAAGACAGAAAATCAACCATGACGCAGGACCGTCGATGCTTCTTGAGGAGAGAAAGCATCGGCTCCGACATCACGGAACGCATCATGCAGCATCCCGCCAGAGGGGCCCGCAGCCGATGAGGCGCAGTTGGGACTCTGAACCGGGCGAATCAAGGGCGCCGGGCCGTCGCGCTTGACAGGGCCGGCCCTCGGCGGCTTCCCAGGATGCATGACGGAAAGCGAACGCAACGGCCGCGGGGACCGCGGCCCCGCCGTGATCGGCGGCGGCCCCGCCGGCCTCGCGGCCGCGGAGGTGCTGGCACGGGCCGGCCACACCGTGACGCTCTACGACCGGATGCCGAGCGTGGGGCGCAAATTCCTCATCGCCGGGCGCGGCGGTCTCAACCTCACGCATTCCGAGCCCCTGCCGGCCTTCCTGGCGCGCTACCAGCCGGAAGGCGGAGCGCTCTCCGAGGCCATCGCGGCGTTTCCGCCCACGGCCCTTCGGGCCTGGTGCGACGACCTCGGCCAGCCGACCTTCGTCGGGTCGAGCGGCCGCGTCTTCCCCGAGGCCTTCAAGGCGTCGCCCCTCCTGCGGGCCTGGCTCCAGCGCCTCGACGGCCTGGGCGTCCGCATCCGCACCCGCCACCGCTTCACCGGCTGGTCGGATGCGGGCGGCCCGGTCTTCGAGGCCCCGGAGGGACGGGTCGAGACCGCGCACCGCCCGCTGCTCCTGGCCCTGGGGGGCGCGAGCTGGCCGCGCCTCGGCTCCGACGGGACCTGGGTGCCCCTGCTGGCGCGGGAGGGCATCGCGGTGGCGCCGCTCAAACCCGCCAATGTCGGGTTCACCGTGGCGTGGTCGCCGGTCTTCGCCGAGCGCTTCGCGGGGACGCCCCTGAAGCGGATCGCCCTCAGCCTCGAGGGCACCCGCGTGCGCGGAGAGGCCGTGATCAGCGCCGACGGGATCGAGGGCGGGGCGATCTACGCCCTCGCGCACCGGATCCGCGTCGCCACCGAGCGCGGCGAGGCCCGGCTGGAACTCGACCTGCGGCCCGACGTCGACGAGGCCGCGCTGGCCCGGGCGCTCAGCGACCCGAAGCCCGGTCTGTCGCTGGCCAACCGCCTGCGCAAGGCCGCGGCGCTGACGCCGGTGGGGATCGGCCTGCTGCGCGAGGCCGCGCATCCGCTGCCGGTCGGCGCCGAAGCCCTGGCGGCCCTGATCAAGGCGGTGCCGCTCCGTCTCCTGGCCCCGCGGGGGCTCGACCGGGCGATCTCGACGGCGGGCGGGGTTCGCTTCGACGAACTCGACGCCGCGCACATGCTGGTGCGGCGGCCCGGCACCTTCGTGGCCGGGGAGATGCTGGACTGGGAGGCGCCGACGGGGGGCTACCTCCTCCAGGGCGCCTTCGCCTCGGGTCGGGCGGCGGCGGCGGGCATGCTGGCCTGGATGGAGCGGTCCGCCGCCTCATAAACCCGCCCCCCATGAAAAAGGCTCCCTCTCGGGGAGAGGGAGCCTGACGGTCCTGCGAGCGCCTGCGCGGTCCTTGCGGTCCGCGCGGTGCCGGCTCTCAGCGGCAGTACACGTCGCCGTAGGCGTCGCGGTAGGTGCCGTAGGGGCAGCGCGGCGCGGTGGAGGCGCCGACGATGGCGCCGCTGGCGCCGCCGATGGCGGCACCCGCGAGGGCTCCGCCGGCGCGGCCGGTGGCGGCCCCGCCGATGGCGGCACCCGCGAGGGCGCCGAGGCCGGCGCCGCCGAGCGCGCGGTCCTGCGGCGTGTTGCAGGCGCCGACCGAGAGGGCGAGGGCACCCGCGAGGGTGGCGGCAATGAGCTTCTTCATGGTTCCGAGACTCCCTTGTGCGTCGTGAGCCGGCCTTCGGCCGTGATGTTCGTGCCGCCCGAGCTTAAGCATTCCGCGCGGGAAATGCACGCCGAACGGCCAAGGTTCCGTCCCGCCTTTCCGTTTCCTCGAAAAACCTTCTAGTGATGCGGCCATCAGGACCCATCGGGGCGGCGCCGGCCGCCCGATCCGCCGCGAGGAATCCATGCAGCGCGCCACCGCCATCGTCCGCAAGGTCGCCGTCCGCGCCGATGCGATCGTCGACACGATCGTTCTCGACCATGCCGCCCGCCAGGCCCCGCCGGAGAGCCTGACGGGGGAGGGCGGCGTGAGCCTGTCCCTCGCGCTCGGCAAGGCCGTCGCCCTGGAGGACGGCGACGCCCTGCGCCTGGAGGACGGCCGCCTCGTCGCCATCCGGGCCGCCGGGGAGCCACTCCTCGAGGTGCGGGCCGAGAACCCGGCCCGGCTGCTGCGCCTCGCCTGGCAGCTCGGCGGCAGCCACGTGCCGGCCGAGATCGCCGCCGACGTCCTCTACGTGCCCCGCAGCGCCGCCGAGCTCGTCCGCGGCCAGGGCTGCGCCGCCACCCCGGTGACCCGGGCCTTCAGGCCGGAGCGCGCGGCCCACGACCACAGCCAGTGCGGCCACGATCACGGGCATCCCGCGCACGACCACGCGGATCACGACCACCACGGACACGACCATGCGGGCCACGATCACGGTCATTCCCATGCGGGGCATGACCATGGGCACGACCATGCCCACGATCACGGCGCGCACGGCCACGTGCACGGCCCGGACTGCAAGCACGACCACTGAGCGCAGCGGCCCTGCGTTGAAGCCGGTGGCGCGGACGGTTATGTCCGCCCGATGATCGCCCGCGACCTCCGCTTCTCCATCGCCCCGATGATGGACTGGACCGACCGTTATTGTCGGGCCTTCCACCGCACCCTGTCGCGGCGCGCCCGGCTCTATACGGAGATGGTCACCACCGGGGCGGTCATCCACGGCCCCCGCGACCGCCTCCTCGACTTTTCCGCCCTGGAGCACCCGGTGGCGGTGCAACTCGGCGGTTCGAATCCGGTCGACCTCGCCGAGGCCGCGCGGATCGCCGAGGGCTTCGGCTACGACGAGGTCAACCTCAACGTCGGCTGCCCCTCCGACCGCGTGCAGGACGGGCGCTTCGGCGCCTGCCTGATGCGCGAGCCCGCCTTGGTCGCCGCCTGCGTGGCCGCCATGAAGGCGGCGGTCTCGGTGCCCGTCACGGTGAAGTGCCGCATCGGCGTCGACGACCAGGACACCGAGCAGGCCCTCGACGCCCTCGCGCAGGCCGTGGTCGCGGCCGGGGTCGACGGTCTCGTGGTCCATGCCCGCAAGGCCTGGCTCCAGGGCCTGTCGCCCAAGGAGAACCGCGACGTGCCGCCCCTCGACTATCCGCGGGTGGCGCGGCTGAAGCGGGCCCATCCGGCCCTGCCCATCGCCATCAACGGCGGCATCGCCACCATCGCGGACGCGGCGGCCCATCTGGCGGACGTCGACGGCGTGATGATCGGCCGGGCCGCCTACAGCGATCCGGCGATCCTCCTCGACGTCGATCCCGTCCTGTTCGACGAGCCCGCCCCGGCCGCCGACCCCTTCGCGGCCCTGGAGGCCTTCGAGCCGGTGCTTGCCGGCTTCCTGCAGGAGGGCGTGCGCCTGCACGCGGTGACCCGGCACATGCTCGGCCTGTTCAACGGCCGCCCGGGTGCGCGGGCCTATCGCCGGCACCTCTCGACCCACGGCCTTCAGCCCGAGGCCGGCCTCGCGACGCTGCGCGCGGCGGCGGACCTGGTGGCCCAGGCCGAGCGGCGGATGAACGCGGCCGAGGCGAGCGCGGCCTGAAGGCGGCGTAGCGCCACCCGGTCCGCGTCGGGCACGGCGAGAGACGTTTTATCAGTATACGGCAAAGCAACTCCGTCGTAGTTGCTTGAATACAACGGAACGATGTCCGCGATATTATGACCGGATTATGAACGGGCGGCCGCTTCTGTTTGCCCCCATGCCTGCCACGGCTGCTCCCCGATGATTCGTGCGGGAGGGCCAGGCTCGGGGGCAGAGATGCGACTTCATCCAGGTGTTTCCCTTTCCGGCGTATCCATCGCGGCCATCGTCGCAGCCACCCTCGGCGCGACCGGCGCACGCGCCCAGTCGGCGCAGAACATCACGGCGACGGGGCTGGTCTCCGGCCTGAGCGTTCTCCCCAACTCGGCCGCCGGCATCGCCGATCTCAAAGCCAACCTCGCCACCGCGCTGGCGATCAACAACGGTGCGACGCCGGAGCAGCAGCTCCGGGCGACCATCGACAACACGATCACCAGTTCCAACGGCGTCGTCGTGGCGGACGCCCTGGGTTCGCGCCTCGGCGCCCTCTACAGGGCTGCGAGCCCCACCAGCGCGGTCAATCCGGGTCCTGCCACCTTCATCCCGACCACCGAGACCTCGTTCTCGCCGAACCTGCTGCAACTGATCCGTCAGGCGAACGCGGTCTCCGGCAGCGACTCCGCCTTCGCCAAGAACTACCTCGCCAACGGAACGGTCACGGGATCGCCGGCGACCTTCATCGGCTCCCAGAACCTTCCGGCGGGCGGCGTCTTCGGAGCCTACGACCGGATCTACAACCCGCCGGCCGGCGCCAACACGGTCGGCAACGCCCGTCCGGCCCAGGCCCGCCCCGACCAGACGGCGTCGTTCACCCAGCCGAACTTCTTCGGCGTGCCGGCAAACAACACGACGGACATCGTGCCGACCCTGCGCGGCAACGCCGCCTATCCGAGCGGCCACACCACCTTCGGGCAGACCACCGCGATCCTGCTCGCCCAGCTCGTCCCCGAGCGCTTCC
This sequence comes from Methylobacterium sp. AC433, assembly GCF_979253015.1. NCBI lineage: Bacteria > Pseudomonadati > Pseudomonadota > Alphaproteobacteria > Hyphomicrobiales > Methylobacteriaceae > Methylobacterium > Methylobacterium sp. AC433. The sequence continues at coordinate 78,351 of NZ_CEEDBN010000005.1, forward strand.
AGGAGGCCGTGGCGCGCGGCTCCGAATACGGCAACAGCCGTGTGGTGCTCGGCGCCCACTATCCCATGGACGTCATCGCGGGCCGCATCCTGGCGACCTACGACCTCGTCCAACTCCTGAACAACAATCCGCAATACCTGAACTACGCCGTGCCGGGATCGCTGACCACGACGAGCGATTTCCAGGCGCTCTTCAATGCCGCGCGCACGGACCTGACCGGCCTTCTCACCAGCCAATGCGGCACGACCGTCGCAGCCTGCGCCGCATCGGGCACGCCGGACCGCTTCGCCGACAAGGCCCGGACCAAGGCCGACTACACCTACCGGCTGACCTACGGTTTCGCGCCGGTGGGGCCGACCGATCTCGCCCCCGTCGTGCCCGTGGGCGCCGAAATCCTGCTCGCCACCCGCTTTCCCTATCTCACGGCCGCGCAGCGCCGCGACGTGCTCGCCACCACCGAGATCGCCTCCGGCCAGCCCCTCGACAACGGCTCGGGCTACGCCCGCCTGAACCTCTATGCCGCCGCCGACGGCTACGGCGCCTTCAACGGCCCAGTGACGGTGACGATGGACGCCGCCAAGGGCGGCTTCTCGGCCCTGGACAGCTTCAACAACGACATCGGCGGCACCGGCTCGCTGACCAAGGCCGGCACCGGCACCCTGGTGCTCACCGGCACGAACACCTACGCAGGCGGCACCACCATCGCGGGCGGCACCCTCGTCGCCTCCGCCGCCGGCCTCGGCTCGGGCGCCATCGTCGACAATGCCAGCCTGATCCTCAACCAGGCCGGTGACGCCACGCTGTCCAATGCCATCGCCGGCAGCGGGCTCCTGACCAAGGCCGGCGCGGGCAGCCTCAGCCTCACCGGCACCAGCAGCTTCAGCGGCGCCACGGGCGTGGCGCAGGGCCGTCTCGCCGTGAATGGCAGCCTCGCCGGCTCGGTGGTGACGGTGGGCTCGGGCGCCAGCCTCGGGGGCACCGGCACGGTGGGCGGCCTGGTGGCCCAGTCCGGCGCCGTCGTGGCGCCGGGCAACTCCATCGGCACCCTCACGGTCGCGGGCAATGCCAGCTTCGCCCCGGGCGCGACCTTCCAGGTCGAGACCAACGCCGCCGGCCAGGCCGACCGCCTCGCGGTGGCCGGCACCGCCACCCTCACCGGGGGCACCGTCCAGGTCCAGGCTGCGGCCGGCACCTATGATCCGCGCACCGCCTACACCATCCTCACCGCGAATGGCGGCGTGCAGGGCCAGTTCGCCACCGTCACCGCCAACTTCGCCTTCCTCACCCCCACCCTGCGCTACGCCCCCGGCGCGGTCGACCTGACGCTCACGCGCAACGACCTCGCCTTCGCCAGCATCGCCCAGACCCGCAACCAGGCCGGCGTCGCCGACGCCGTCCAGGCCGCCGGGGCCGGCGCCGCCCTCTACGGGCGCACCGTCGGGCTGACCACGCCCGAGGCGCGCGCCGCCTTCGGCGCGCTCACCGGCGACATCCACGCCAGCACGGCGGGCGCCCAGTTCGAGACCGCCTTCTTCGTGCGCGAGGCCCTCCTCGACCGCCTGCGCCGGGGCGCCGCCGAACTCGTCGAGTACGGCACCCTGCCGGCGGCCTACACCGCCGACCTGCCGGGCCGGGCCGTCCCCGTGGCGCCGGTGCCGGTGCGCGTCCTCGACCCGCGGGTGTTCGGGCTCTGGGGCCAGGGCTTCGGCAGCTTCGGCGAGGCGCGCAGCGACGGCAACGCTGCCGGCCTGTCGCGCCAGACCTCCGGCTTCGTGCTCGGGGCGGATGTGCGCCTGGAGACGGGCTTCCGGCTGGGCGTCGCCGGCGGCTACACCGCCACCAGCCTCGACGGCACCGGGCGGCTCTCCTCCGGCACGATCGAGAGCGGCTTCGGCGGCCTCTACGGCGGCTTCGAGCAGGGGTCCGTGGCCCTGCGCTTCGGCGCGGTCTACGCCGACCAGTCGAGCCGCCTGCGCCGGGCCGTGACCTTCGCCGGGTTCTCCGACAGCGACACGGCCCGCTACGGCGGCTCCACCGTGCAGGGCTTCGGCGAGCTCGGCTACCGGTTCGTCCTCGGCGCGGGGCCGTCCGCGCCGGTCACCCAGGGCGATCGGGCGACGGCTCCGGTCCAGCCGGCCTATCTCGAGCCCTTCGTGGGCGGCGCCTACGTGTCGATCGGGCGCGACCGCTTCGCCGAGACGGGCGGCCCGGCGGCGCTGACGGGCGCGGCGCAGACCACCGAGGTGGCGACCTCCACGGTTGGCCTGCGCGGGCAGGCCAGCCTCGACCTGGGGGGTGCCGCGCCGGTCTCGCTGCACGGGCTGGTGGGCTATCGCCGGGCCTACGGCGACGTGGTGCCCAAGGCCCTCCTGAGCTTCGGCACGGGCCCGAGCTTCCTCGTCGCCGGCACGCCGATCAGCCGGGACGCGCTGGTGGCCGGGGCCGGCCTCGACGTGCAGGTGGCGCGTGACACCACCCTGGGCCTGGCCTATACCGGCCAGGTCGGCGATCGCGCCCAGGACCATGCCGTCAAGGGCAACTTCACCTACCGGTTCTGAACCGGTCCGACGCGCGACGGGTGTCACGACGCCGTCCTCCGGGGCGGCGTCTCGCGTTTCGGGGCGGGGATCTCAGCGGTCGCGCAGGACGAGCCGGTCGCCGCGGACCTCGAAGGAGGCGAGCCGGTCGAGGAAACTCATGCCGAGGAGATTCTCACGCAGGGCCCCCGGCCGGCTCACCAGGGCCGGTACCCGCCGCTCGACGATGCCGCCGACCCGCAGGCTGTCGAGGAAGGCCGGGGCCGCCACGGTGACGCCGTTGGCGGTCGAGACCCGGACGCTGAACTCGGATTCTGCCGGGCGGATGCCGAGGGACGCCGCGCTCTCGGCGGTGAGGACCACGGAGCTGGCGCCGGTGTCGAACTGAAAGCCCTGAGGCTGGCCGTTCACCTCGGCCCGGACGTGGAAATTGCCGTCGGCGCGCCGGGTGATCGTCACCGTTCCGTCCGCATCCGTGACCGCGCTGCCGGGCCGCACCGCCCCGAGCATCCGGTCGCCGATGATCCGGGCCTCGTTGCGGTAGGCGTAGCCGGCGACCAGGGCGGCACCGAGGGCACCCCAGACCACCAGGGCCATCAGGTTCGCGCTCATCCGGCCGCGGAACTGGTGCCAGAACCCGGCGGCCACCACCGAGAGCAGGCCCGCGCTCATGGCGAGCTGCGCGAACTGATCCGGTTCCATCCCGGCGATGCGCTGGGTGTCGTCGGACAGGAGCAGCACCGCCAGGGCGCCGCCGAGAATGATGAGTCCGACGAGAATCATGGTGCCGCCGGGCTCGCGGCGCGCGCCGGAAAGGCCCTGCGCAGGCGCGTCTCCAGCGTGGCCATCACCGCCCGGCGCTGGGGCTCCGACATCGAGCCCCACAGGGCGATCTCGTCGCGGGTGCGGCCGCAGCCCTCGCACAGGCCGGTCGCGCCGTCGAGGATGCAGAGCTTCGTGCAGGGACTGGAGGGTTTGGGGCGGGGCTGGGTCATCGCCCCTGTCCATGCCAGGGCCATGGCGTCCGGATCAAGTCCGGCCGCCGCTCAGGCGGGGATGGCCGCGAGCAGGCCGACCAGGGCGGCGATCTCGGCCGCCTGCTGCGCGGCCCCGACGACGTCGCCGGTCTGCCCACCGATCATCCGTCGCGCCAGGGCGGTGACCGCGAGGGACGCGCCAAGGCCGAGGCCGAGCATCAGGAGGAGACCGGGCAGCGGCAGCCCGAACAGGAAGGTCGGCGCGGCAACGGCGAGCGTCAATGCGGCGGCAATGGCCAGAGTCTGCTTGCTCGGGCGGCCGACGGCGGCGCCGGCCCCGTCCGGACGGGCGGGCGGCAGCAGCGCCAGGGGGGCCAGGGCGGCGCTGCGCGAGAGCGCGGCGGCGACGAGCAGGGCCGGAGCCGCCAGGATCTCGACCCGGTCGAGGAGCGTCGCCAGGGCGCCGATCCGCAGGGCCAGCGACAGCATCAGGGCGACGCCGCCATAGGCGCCGATGCGGCTGTCGCGCATGATCTCCAGGCGCCGGGCCGGCGTGGTCCCGCCGCCGAAGCCGTCGGCGACGTCGGCGAGGCCGTCCTCGTGCAGGGCCCCCGTCACCAGGACGCCCGCCGTCACCGCGAGGCCGGCGGCCAGGAAGGGTCCGAGGCCGAGGCCCCAGGCGGCGAGCAGCACCGCCGCACCGGGCAGGCCGAGGAGGAAGCCCGCGATGGGCAGCATCCGCGGGAGGGTGCGGAAATCCGGAATCGCGTGCGGGTCGCCCTCGCCGGGCAGCGGCGGCACGGGCAGGCGGGAATAGAAGCGCAGGCAACCCGCGAGGTCGTAGGCCAGGCGGGCGCCCGGAAAGGCGGCTTCGGCCTCCTCGTTCATCGCGACCCTGCCTCGCCTTCACCACCCGTGCCCGGATCGTTATAGCTCCCGCGACGGGCGGCCCGCCATCCTGGCGCCGGGCCGGCCACCGGAATTGCTTCATGACGACCGAGACGAATGCCACCGAGACGCCGTTCAGCGACATCCGCCGCCTCGTCGAGTCCCTGCCGGGTCCGGATCGGGACGCGGTGGCGATGGTGGCCGAGCGCGACGCCACCCTGACGAAGCCCGCCGGCTCCCTGGGCCGCCTGGAGCACCTCGTCTCCTGGCTCGCCGCCTGGCAGGGCAAGGGCCAGCCCACCCTCGACCGGCCCCTCGTCTGCGTCTTCGCCGGCAGCCACGGCGTCGTCGCCCACGGCGTCTCGGCCTTCCCGGCGGAAGTGAACCGCCAGATGCTCGACAACTTCGCGGCCGGCGGCGGGGCGATCAACCAGATCTGCGCCGCCTACGGCCTCGGCTTCAAGGTGTTCGACCTGGCCATCGACATGCCCACGGGCGACATCACCACCGGGGCCGCCTTCGACGAGAAGGCCTGCGTCGCCACCATGGCGTTCGGCATGGAGGCGGTGGCCGCCGGCACGGACTGCCTGGCGCTGGGCGAGATGGGCATCGGCAACACAACCGTGGCGGCGGCGATCTACGCGGCGCTCTACGGGGGCGAGGCCGCGCACTGGGTGGGGCGCGGCACGGGAGTCGACGCCGCGGGCCTCGCCCGCAAGGTCGCGGCCGTGGAAGCGGCCCTGGCGCACCATGCGGGCCACCTCGACGATCCCCTGGAGATCCTGGCGCGGCTCGGCGGCCGCGAGATCGCCGCCATGGCGGGGGCGATCCTGGCGGCCCGGCTGCAGCGCGTGCCGGTCGTCCTCGACGGCTACGTGGCGACGGCGGCTGCCGCCATCCTGCACCGCCTCGACCCGACGCTCCTCGATCACTGCCTCGCCGGGCACGTCTCGGCGGAGGGCGCGCATGCGGACGTGCTGGAGCGCCTCGGCCTCGTGCCGCTGCTGGCCCTCGGCATGCGTCTCGGCGAAGCCTCCGGCGCGGCCCTGGCTCTCGGGCTCCTCAAGGGGGCGCTCGCCTGCCACCGGGACATGGCGACCTTCGCCCAGGCCGGGGTCTCGGAACGCAGCGCCGGCTGAGGCCCTCAGGCGGCGCGGGCGCGCTTCTCGGCGGGCGCGCCCTGCGCCTCGCCCGGCACTTCCAGGGCCGGCAGGGTCTCCATCACGCGGCTCGCGGGGAAGATCACCACGACCTCGGTCCCCTCGCGCGGCTTCGACTTCAGCTGGAAGTTGCCGCCGTGGAGGTCGACCAGGCCCTTCACGATGGGCAGGCCGAGGCCCGAGCCCTGCTCGGCCGTCTTGATCGCCAGCGAGCCGCGCCCGAAGGACGACATCACGGTGCCGATCTCGTCCTCGGGAATGCCGGGGCCGCTGTCCTTCACGCTGACATACTGGCCGCCCGACGAGGTCCAGCCGACCTTGATGGTGATCTCGCCGCCCGGCGGCGTGAACTTCACGGCGTTCGACAGGAGGTTCAGAACGATCTGGCGCAGGGCGCGCTCGTCGGCCCAGAGCCGGGGCAGGCTGCCGTCGATGAATTCGTGGATCACCTGGTTCTTGCCGCGGGCGCGCAGGCCCATCATGTGGCGGCACTCCTCGACGGCATGGCCGAGCTGGACCGCCTCCTCGTTGAGCTCGTAGCGCCCGGCCTCGATGCGCGAGAGGTCGAGGATCTCGTTGATCAGGTTGAGGAGGTGCATCCCGCTGTCGTGGATGTCGGAGGCGTATTCCTTGTACGAAGGGGCGACGTGAGCGCCGAACACCTCGTTCTTCATCACCTCGGAGAAGCCCAGGATCGCGTTGAGCGGCGTGCGCAGCTCGTGGCTCATGGTGGCGAGGAAGCGGGACTTGGCGAGGTTGGCTTCCTCGGCGCGGCGGCGGGCCTCGTCGGAATTGGCCTTGGCCTGCTCGAGCTCGCCGAAGATCGAGTCCTTCTCCGCATGGGATTGCAGCGCCTCGACCGTGGAGGCGTAGACGCGGCGCCCGAGGCCGAGGAAGAACAGCTGCGCGCCGACCACCATGGTGACCAGCATCATCGTGTTCATGTCCTGGGACACGGCGAGGAGCGACAGGGCGGCGATGCAGAGGGGCACCAGGGCGGCCCCGGCGGCGGCCGGCAGGGTCGCGGCGAGCATCGTCGCCATGGCCGCCACGATCACGAGGCCGAACAGCACGAAGGTTCGCGCCCCCGAGCCGCCGACCAGCACCATCATCGCCCAGGCGGTGCTCTGGAGGAACTCCGAGGCCATGAAGGTGCGGCGCCAGCTGCGCACCGAGACCGCGCCCGGGTCCTGCGCCAGGAAGCGGCGCGTGAGGAGCTTGGCGACGGTGACGGTCGCCAGGAGGCAGAGGCCCCAGGCCGCCGCGATGGCCGGAGGCGTCCAGATCGCCGCGATGCCGGCGACCGCCAGGCCGAGTAGAGCCAGGGGAATGACCGCTCCCGAGCGATACTGCGCGTAGACCCGGATCAGCTCGTAGTCGAAGGCGCGTTCCAGCCCGCTCGTCGAGGTGAGCTTCTCCCGGGCCGAGCGCATGTCGCGCGCGACCTCGCGCCGGCGGGCCGCCTCCTGGGCGGACGGGCCACGGCCGCGCTGAATCATCTCGGCAGTCAGGTCGGTCATCACCGTCTTGAGGAGTCGGAGGAGGCGTCGGGATCGGGACCGCCGAGAGGCCGGGATACAACCGCTTCGAGACTGCGCCGGATTTGTTAAGAAGCGCCTGCCGGAACCGAGCGGATTGTCGGAATCGGGGTCATGCGCCCCGGCCGTGAACAGGAATTCGCGGGGTTCCGCGACGGTACCGTTCCGCTGTGCGCGGAGGGCATCCGGTCTGCCAGGGTGTGCTTCCGCACATGGTTACGCATCGGCAACGATTAGCGTCGTTCCAAACTGCGATCGGGAGGCCGGGATGCTGAAACTCACCGTCAACGGGGTCTCCCACGAGGTCGATGCGGATCCGGAGATGCCGCTCCTCTGGGCCTTGCGCGACCACCTCAACCAGACCGGCACGAAGTATGGCTGCGGCATCGCCCAGTGCGGCGCCTGCACGGTCCATCTCGACGGTCAGCCCGTCCGCGCCTGCCAGACCCGCATCGGGGATATCGGCACGGCCAGGATCACCACCATCGAGGGTGTCTCCGGCAAGGTCGCCGAGGCGGTGCGCACCGCCTGGCGCGGCCTCGACGTCGTCCAGTGCGGCTACTGTCAGTCCGGCCAGATCATGTCGGCGATCGGGCTCCTGTCCGAGAACCCGAAGCCGACCGATGCCGACATCGACGGCGCCATGGACGGCAACGTCTGCCGCTGCGGCACGTACCAGCGCATCCGCGCGGCGATCCACGAGGCGGCGCGAACCCTCGCCTGAGCCCCGGCCCGTCCCGCCAACGACCCCCCTGATTGTCTGAACCGCGCGTCTGAACTGGAGCCACCCATGCTGAAGGTCCGTCAGGCCACCCCGCCCGTGCCATCCCGCCGCGCCTTCCTGGGCGGCGCCACCGTGGCCGCCGGGGCGCTCGTCATCGGCTTCACCCTCGATCCGGCCAAGTTCGCCCGGGCCGCCGCCGGCCCCGACCTCTCGGGCCTGCCGCCGATGCCGAACGCCTTCGTGCGGATCGCCGCCGACGACACCGTGACGGTGGTGATCAAGCATCTCGACATGGGCCAGGGCAACACGACCGGGCTGGCCACCATCCTGGCCGACGAACTCGACGCGGACTGGGCCACCATCCGCACGACCTTCGCGCCGGCCGATGCCACGCTCTACAACAACTTCGCCTTCGGCCCCGTCCAGGGCACCGGCGGCTCCACCGCCATCGCCAATTCCTGGGTCCAGTTGCGCAAGGCCGGCGCGGCCGCCCGCGCCATGCTGGTGGCGGCGGCCGCCGAGCGGTGGAAGGTCCCGGCCTCCGAGATCGCCGTCGAATCCGGCACGGTGCGCCACGCGGCCTCGAACCGGCAGGCCCGCTTCGGCGAACTGGCCGAAGCCGCCGCCGCCCAGCCGGTGCCGAAGGAGCCGCGCCTCAAGGAGGCGAGCGCGTTCACCCTCATCGGCAAGAAGGTGCCGCGCGTCGATTCGGTGGCCAAGACCGACGGCACGGCGATCTACTCCCTCGACATTCGCCGCCCGGGACAGCTGACCGCGGTGGTGGCCCATTCGCCGCGCTTCGGCGGCACCGTGAAGAGCGTCGACGACAAGGCCGCCCGCGCGGTGGCGGGGGTGGTCGACGTGGTGACGATCCCCACCGGCGTCGCCGTCCTCGCCAGGGATACCTGGTCGGCGATGAAGGGCCGGGACGCGCTCACGGTCGCCTGGGACGACAGCGCGGCCGAGACGCGCTCGTCCGACGCGATCCTGGCCGATCACCGGAAGCGCCTCGAGACGCCGGGCCTCGTCGCCTCGAAGAAGGGCGATGCAGCGAACGCGATCGCCGGCTCGGCCAAGGTGCTGGAGGCCGAGTTCACCTTCCCCTACCTCGCCCACGCGGCGATGGAGCCCCTCAACGCCACCATCGAGAAGGCCTCGGACGGCACCTACGACGTCTTCGCCGGCTGCCAGCTCCAGACGATCGAGCAGGCGGTGGTGGCCGCCAATCTCGGCGTGACGACGGACAAGGTCCGGCTGCACACGCAATGGGCCGGCGGCTCCTTCGGCCGGCGCGCGACGCCGAGCGCCGACTACTTCGCCGAGACCGCCTCCATCGTCCGCGCGACCGGCGGCAAGGCGCCCATCCACCTCGTCTGGACCCGCGAGGACGACATGGCCGGCGGCTTCTACCGGCCGATGGTGGTCCACCGCCTGCGCGCCGGCCTCGACGCCAAGGGCGGGATCACGGGCTGGGAGCACCGGACCATCGGCAAGTCGATCATGATCGGCACCGCCTTCGAGACCATGATCGTGAAGGACGGCATCGACGCGACCACCGTGGAGGGCGCCTCGGACACGCCCTACGCGCTGCCCGCCTACCGCTTCGAGGTCCATAACGCCCGCGAGGGCGTGCCGGTGCTGTGGTGGCGCTCGGTCGGCCACACCCACACCGCCCAGGCGATGGAGGTGTTCATCGACGAGCTCGCCCATGCGGCCGGCGCCGATCCGGTCGCCTACCGACTCGGTCTGCTCGGGGGCGCCCCGCGCCTCTCCGCCACCCTGAAGCTCGCCGCCGAGAAGGCCGGCTGGGATCCGAAGAAGGCGGCCGACAAGAATCGCGGCCTGGGCGTCGCGGCGCACGAATCCTTCGGCTCCTACGTCGCCATGGTGGCGGACGTGACCGCCGAGGACGCCAAGGTGAAGGTGAACCGCATCGTGGCCGCGGTGGATGTCGGCGTCGCGGTCAACCCCGACGTGATCCGCGCCCAGGTCGAGGGCGCCGTGGGCTTCGCCCTGTCCTCGGTCCTGCGCAACAAGATCACGCTCAAGGACGGCGTGGTGCAGGAGAAGAACTTCGACGCCTACGAGCCGACCCGCATGAGCGAGATGCCGGTGGTCGAAGTCCACATCGTGCCCTCCACCGCCGCGCCCACCGGCATCGGCGAGCCCGGTGTCCCGGTGATCGCCCCGGCGATCTCGAACGCGATCTTCGCCGCCACCGGCCAGCGCCTGCGCTCGCTGCCCCTCGACCTCAGCGGCCTCAAGGGCGCCTGAGCCGGAGCGACGACGCGGCCCCTCGTCCGGGGCGCGGGCGCCGCCTATCTCGGAGGGCATCATGCTCTCCGAGACCAAGCCGGCCGAGACCCCCTTCGACGCCACCGTGGCGCGCCTGCGTGCCTGCCGGATCTGCCGGGACGCGCCGCTCTACGGCGCGCCCCTTCCGCAGGAGCCGCGCCCCATCGTCCAGGGCCTCGCCTCGGCCCGGCTCTGCGTCGCGAGCCAGGCCCCCGGCAACCGGGCGGACAAGAGCGGCATCCCCTTCATGGACCCCTCGGGCACCCGTCTGCGGGACTGGCTCGGCCTCGACGAGGCGGCGTTCTACGATGCGAGCCGTCTCGCCATCGTGCCGATGGGGGCCTGCTTCCCCGGCTACGACGCGAAGGGCGGCGACAAGCCCCCGCGCCGGGAATGTGCCGAGCGCTGGCGAGAGGAGCTGTTCGCCGGCCTGCCCGACCTCGAACTGATCCTGGTGATCGGGCAATACGCACAGGCCTGGCACCTCGGCCGCTCCAAGGCGGGTCTCACCGACACCGTGCGGCGCTGGCGCGAGATCCTGGCGGGCCCCCGCACGCCGCGGGTGCTGCCGCTGCCCCATCCCTCCTGGCGCAACAGTGGCTGGCTCAAGGCCAATCCCTGGTACGAGGCCGAATTGCTGCCCGTCCTCAAGGCGGAGGTGGCCTGGGCGATGGCGCCCCGTTGACAGGCGCGGTCCTGCGCGGGATCGCTCGCCGCGGAGACGGAGACATTCATGACCGCAATGCTGGACCCGCGCGACCGCCTGATCGTCGCCCTCGACGTGGCGACCGTCGACGAGGCCGAGCGCCTCGTCGACCGGATCGGCGATGCCGCGACCTTCTACAAGATCGGCTATCGGCTGGCCTATTCGGGCGGGCTCGCCCTGGTGCCGCGCCTGGCCGCCTCGGGCCGCAAGGTCTTCCTGGATCTCAAGCTCCACGACATCGGCAACACCGTGGAGGAGGGGGTGCGCGCGCTCACCGACCTCGGGGCCACCTTCCTGACCGTCCACGCCTATCCGCAGACCATGCGGGCGGCGATCCGGGGCCGGGGCACGAACGGCCCGAGGATCCTCGCCGTGACGGTCCTGACATCCTACGACGACGCGGACGCGGCCGAGGCCGGCTATGCCCTGCCGGTGGCCGATCTCGTGGCCCGGCGCGCCGGTCAGGCGGCGGCGGTTGGCATCGACGGGATCGTCTGCAGCGCCGCCGAGGCGCAGGCGGTGCGTGCCCGCATCGGGGCCGACCGTGCCATCGTCACCCCGGGCATCCGGCCGGCCGGCGCCGAGGCGGGGGATCAGAAGCGCGTGATGACGCCCGGCGCGGCACGGCGGATCGGTATCGACCACGTCGTCGTCGGCCGGCCGATCACCCAGGCGGCGGACCCCCGCGCGGTCGCCCAGGGCATCGTCGCGGAGATGCGCTGAGAATCGTGTGCGTCAGGCCTTGCGGCGCAGGCTTCCGAGCAGGAAGTCGATCATCGCGGCGACGGGCGGCGCACCTGCATCGGGGTAATGGCTGACCAGGGCCGGGTGGCAGTAGCGGATGATACCGGTGTGGATGCAGGCCGCCGCGATGGCCGGATCGGCCACCTCGAACTCGCCGGTGTCGACGCCCTCCTGGACCAGGCGGCGCAGAACCGAGCCGATCGCGTCGACATGGGCGCGGCAGACGTCCCAACTCTCGGTGATGGCCGCCTCGACCATCTCGTGCAGGCGGGGATTGGCCTCGCAGCGCTCGACGCAGGCCTGATGCATCACCGTGATGACGCCCGCGATACGCTGGGCCGCATTCCGGCCCGGCGCCACGGCAGCCAGCGCCACCCTCTGCTCGGTATCGTCCATCAGGCGCTGGATCACCGCCTCGTGGATCGCCTTCTTCGATTCGAAGAAGCGGTACACGTTGGCGGGACTCATCCGCAGCGTCTTGGCGATGTCGGCGACGGTGGTCTTCTGGTAGCCGATCAGCCGAAACGCTTCCTCCGCCGTCGCGAGGATGCGGCAGCGCGTGGTCGGGCCGGATTCTTCGGAAATGTCGCGGACGATGGCCGCTGCACGGGTCATGGCGATAAACTAGGCTGTTGCCACGTCGACGTCAAAGAACGCGCCGCACCGTGCCCCCGCTGCCGGCAGCATGCCGACGCGACGCGAAGCCCAGCGCCTCGCGACGCCGGGACGTGTCTCACCAGATCCGGATCGAAAGAAACTAGGATCCGAACTGCGAACCCAATTGCTCCAGGTATTCGGCCAGATCGACGCCGCCGATCCGCTTGCCGTAGTCGAAACGCATGCCCTGGCGGATGTCGACGCTGCTGCTCTTCGTCGTCAGCGTGAAGGGCTTCACGCAGATCCAGGCGCCGTCACGCCGATGTTCAAAGAAGTTCAGGATCTCATGCTTGGCCATGGCGCGCTCCCGGCTGTCTCTCCAGACAACGGGCCGGAACGGGAACGGTTGCGCTCCCACTTAACGAAGTTCGAGCTTGACCGTTAGACTTGGTCGGCACCGCGCCGCACTCCGTGATGGTGCGGCGCGACTGTTCTGCTCTTGAGGGGATTACCACAAGGCCCGTGAACGTGGCTGCCGGAGGGCCTGTGGTCCGCCGGGGTGGCGCATTCCGGGTGATCCGAAATCAGGCGGCGCTCTTCAGGGCACCCGTGCTGTCGTGGAAATCCGGCCCGTTGATCGTCCGGGTCACGTAGCCGTCGCGGATCAGGTAATCGCCGAACCGCTCGCCGGGCTGCTTGTTCCGGGCATAGGCCGCGAAGAGCGGGTCGAGGATGGTCTTGATCTCCGAGGCGGTGACGTCCTCGGCGTAGAGCTTGCCGAGGCGCGAGCCGTCGAAGGCCGCACCCAGATAGAGGTGGTAGCGCTCGGGGCCGCGTCCGACGAAGCCGATCTCGGCGATGAAGGGCCGGGCGCAGCCGTTGGGGCAGCCGGTCATCCGGATGGTGATCTCGTCGTCCTGCAGGCCGTGGGAGGCGAGGCTCGTTTCCAACTCGTCCATCAGGCTCGGCAGGTAGCGCTCGCTCTCGGCCAGGGCCAGGCCGCAGGTCGGCAGGGCGACGCAGGCCATGGAGTTGCGGCGCAGGGCGCTGGCGCCCTTCATCATGCCGTACTGGTCCACCAGCGCCTCGATCTCGGCGCGCTTCTCGCCCGGCACGTTGGCGATGATGACATTCTGGTTTCCGGTCAAGCGGAAGTCGCCCTCGTGGATCTCGGCGATCCGGCGCAGGCCGGTCAGCAGCTGTGGGCCGTTCTCGTAGTCCTTGATCCGACCCGAGGCGACGTAGAGCGTCAGGTGGTGGCGGCCGTCGTCGCCCTCGGTCCAGCCGTAGCGGTCGCCGTTGCCCGTGAAGGTGAAGGGCTTCGGGTCGTCCAGCGGCTTGCCGACGCGCTTTTCGACCTCGGCCCGGAAGGCGGCGAGGCCGTAGCGCTCGATGGTGTATTTCAGGCGGGCGTTCTTGCGGACCTTGCGGTTGCCCCAGTCGCGCTGGACCGTCATCACGGCCTCGGCCGCCTTCAGGGCGTCCTCGGGCTTCACGAAGCACATCACGTCCGCGGTGCGCGGGAAGGTGTCGGTCTCGCCGTGGGTCATGCCCATGCCGCCGCCGACCGTGACGTTCCAGCCCGTGACCTTGCCCTTCTTGTCCAGGATGGCGATGAAGCCGAGGTCGTGGGCGAAGATGTCGACCTCGTTCGACGGCGGCACTGCGACCACGGTCTTGAACTTCCGGGGCAGGTAGGTCTTGCCGTAGACCGGCTCGATCTCGGCCGCGTCCTCGCCGCCGACCACGCGCTCGCCGTCGAGCCAGATCTCGCGCCAGGCGCTGGTCTTGGGCAGGAGCGAATCCGATATGTCCTTGGCGAGCTGGTAGGCGGCCTTGTGGGCGCCGGTCTGGGCCGGGTTCGTCGCCGCCATCACGTTGCGGTTGACGTCGCCGCAGGCCGCGATGGTGTCCAGCAGCGTCGCGTCGATGGCCGCCATCGTGCGCTTGAGGTTCGACTTGATGACGCCGTGATACTGGAAGGTCTGGCGCGTGGTCGCCCGCAGGGCGCCGCCCGCATAGGTCGTGGCGATCTTGTCCAGCGCCAGCCACTGCTTCGGGGTGACGACGCCGCCGGCGATGCGCAGGCGGATCATGAAGCTGAAGGCCTTCTCGAGCTTCTTCTTGGTGCGCTCGGCCCGGATGTCGCGGTCGTCCTGCAGGTACATCCCGTGGAACTTCACGAGCTGTCCGTCATCCTCCGAGATGGCGCCGGTCGCGTGCTTCAGGAGGCCGTCCGCCAAGGTGCCGCGCAGGTAGCCGCTGGCGATTTTGATGTGTTCGTTGGCGGCAAGACCCGCCGCGCGCGCCGCTTCCGCGTCCGAGATCGGGCGGTCGGTGGGCGGGGTCTCGTAGGTGCGGGTGGTGGTCTTGTCGGCCATGGCGGGATTTCCGGTTCGGGAGCTCTCCTCCCCCCTGTGGGGAGGAGTTGGAGGTGGGGGTGGTGCAGGAGGCACCGCGAGCGCTCGATCCTGCACCACCCCCACCCTCGGTCCCTCCCCACGAGGGGGAGGGAGGGGTCTCAGTAGACGTCCTGCTGGTAACGGTGGGCGCGCTCCAGGGCGGCGACGGCCGCTTCGGCCTCGGCGGGGCTGAGCGCCTTCACGTCCTGGAAGGCCTTCACCACGGCGCCCCGCACGTCCTTGGCCATTCGGGTGGCATCGCCGCAGACGTAGAAGCTGGCGCCGCCGTCGAGCCAGGCGACGACCTCCTCGGCGTGCTGGGCGATCCGGTCCTGCACGTAGATCTTTTCCGGCTGGTCGCGCGAGAAGGCCACGTCGATCTGCGTGAGCGACCCGTCCTCCAGGGCCTCCTGCCACTCGAGCTGGTACAGGAAGTCGTGGGTGAAGTGCCGGTCGCCGAAGAACAGCCACGCGCGGCCGGGGGCCTCGACGGCGCGGCGCTCCTGCACGAAGGCGCGGAACGGCGCGACGCCGGTGCCGGGGCCGACCATGATGATGTCGGTGGCCGGGTCCTGCGGCAGGCGGAAGTGGCGGTTGGGCTTCAGCTTCACCCGCAGCTTGGCGCCGTTCCTGATGCGGTCGGCCACGTGGGTCGAGGCGACGCCGCTGCGCGTCCGGCCATGGGTCTCGTAGCGCACCGCCGCGATCACGAGGTGGACCTCGTCGCCCACCTCCTTGCGCGAGGAGGCGATGGAATAGGCCCGCGGCGGCAGGGGCCGGGTGATGGTGTTGAGGTGCTCGGGCGTGAGCGTCGCCGGATAGGCGGTGATGAGGTCGATGAGGTGGCGGCCCTCGATCCAGGCGCGCAACTCGCCGCTGTCGATTAGCTTCTGCGCCTCGGCATGGCCCGTCGCCTTGACGAAGCGCTCGACCGTGGTGGCCGACAGGGTGGTGATGTCGCGTTCGGCCAGCAGCGCCCGGCGCAGGGCCGCGTCGTCGGAGAGCCCGGTGGCGGTCAGGATCTCGTCCACCAGGGCCGGGTCGTTCTCCGGATAGATCTCCAGCGAATCGCCGGGCTCGTAGGCCGGGGCGCCGTCCTCGAATTCGAGGGCGAGGTGGATCGTCTCCTTGTCGGAGCGCGACGAGTTCAGGTTGACGTGGTCGATGACCTCGACGACCCGGGGCTCGCGGCTCGGCTCGGCCTCCTCGTCCTCGTCGCCGGCGGCGCGGGCGGCGAAGTCCACCGCCACCACGTTGTCGGCGCTCGGCGGCGGGGCCAGGGCCTTGAGGGTGTCCTTGATCCAGGCGGCGGCCGGTGTCTCGAAATCGAGGTCGAGGTCGGCGCGCTCGTGCGCACGGGTGCCGCCCAGCGCTTCGAAGCGGGCGTCCAGCGCTTTCCCGATGGCGCAGAACTCCGCGTAGGAGGTGTCGCCCAGCGACAGCACGCCGAAGGACACGCCGTCGAGTCGCGGCGCGCCGTCGGCCATCAGCTCGTTGTAGGCGCGCACGGCCCGGGCCGGCGGCTCGCCCTCGCCCCAGGTCGCCGCGATGGCGACGATGCGCTTCTCCTTGGCGAGACTGGCGATCTCGAGATCCGCGAAGTCGACGATCTTCGGCTTGAAGCCGTTCTTGCGGGCGAGCTTGGCCATGTCGCCGGCGAGCTTCTCGGAGTTTCCGGATTCGCTGGCGAACAGGATGGTCAGCGGCTCGGCCGCCTTCGGTGGCGCGGCCGGGACGGCGGCGGCCTGCTGGGCGCCGCTGGCGTCGAGGCCGGCGAGGAAGCCGGCGAGCCAGGCGCGCTGAATCGGGGAGGCGGCGCCGAGGACGGCGTCGAGGCTCGCGCGTTCGGTGTCGCCGAAGGGAGCTGTGCGGGGGATGATCGCGTGTCGTGCCATGTGGGAAGCCATGTCGTCCTGAGAGGCCGGCTGTCAACGGGGTTGTCCGTTTTACAGAACGACGTCACGGTAGAAGGAGCTGCCTGCGTGTGCAGTGCAAAAGAGAATTTTATTCCCCGGCCACCACCGACAGCGTCGGCGTGAAGCGTCCGTTGGCGGGTGGGGCCGGAAGGGGCAGGGCGGTGGTGGACTTGACCTTCTCCATCGCGAACCGGGAGGTCACGTTCTTGAGGGGCAGAGTCGCGATGAGGTGCTTATAGAACGTATCGTAGGCGCGCATATCGGCGACGACGACGCGGAGCATGTAGTCCACATCACCGGCCATGCGATAGAATTCGAGCACCTCAGGCATCGCCGAGACCGTTTCGGCAAAGCGCTCCAGCCATTCGCGCGAGTGATCCGCCGTCTCGATGGAGACGAATACGGTGAGCCCGAGGCCGAGTTTCACCGGGTCGAGGACGGCCACGCGCCGGTCGATGACGCCGTCCGCTTCCAGGCGCTGGATGCGCTTCCAGCACGGCGTCTGCGACAGGCCGACCTTCTCGCCGATGGTGGCGATGGACAGGGTGGCGTCGTGCTGCAGCAGCGCCAGGATCTTCAGGTCGATCGAATCCAAGCTGGCCTCGCGGGTTCGTGAGCCGGGCCGACGTGCGAGGGAGCACGTCGCGGCGACCGGTCAAAAGGAATTTTCTTCGCCAGGCAACGGAAAACGGTCCGTGCCCGTTGCGGCAGGGCAGTGTTCGCGGATGGGGATTGCCCCGCGCGGATGGCCGCCATGCCTTGACAGCGTTCGTTATAGCGAACATTTCAGGGTCCAGACAAGCCACTTCACAAAGTCTCCCATGACCTCTCAACTGGATAAGACGGCGCGGGACCTGGCCTCCGCAATGGCCGGCCTCGACCTCAAGGGCCGCATCGCGCATATCGAGGCGGCCGTGCCGGGTCGCCTGGTCTTCACCACCAGCCTCGGCATCGAGGATCAGGCGCTCACCCACGCGGTGGCGATGCACAAGGGCCGGACCGAGATCGTCACCCTCGATACGGGCCGCCTCTACCCCGAGACCTACGACACCTGGACGGAGACCGAGTCCGCCTACGGCATCCGCATCCGCGCCTATGCGCCGGAGCGCGAGGCCGAGGAGCGCTTCGTGGCCGAGTCCGGTATCAACGGGTTCCGTCATTCGGTCGCCGCGCGCCAGGCCTGCTGCGGCTTCCGCAAGGTCGAGCCGCTGGGACGTGCCCTCGCGGGGGCCGCCGGCTGGCTCACGGGCCTGCGGGCCGGGCAGTCGGCCAACCGCGCCGACACGCCGCTGGCCGAGGCCGACGCGGCGCGCGGGCTGATCAAGATCAACCCGCTGGCGGATTGGTCCCGCGCCGACGTCGAGCGCTTCGTCCTGGAAAACTACGTTCCCTACAACGTGCTGCACGACCGCGGCTTCCCGTCGATCGGCTGCGCGCCCTGCACCCGGGCGATCCGGGTCGGCGAGGACGAGCGCGCCGGCCGCTGGTGGTGGGAGCAGGCCTCCAAGAAGGAATGCGGCCTGCACGTCCAAACCTCGGACCTGCACGAGACCGTCGCGCCCGGCCAGGAAGCGGCCGCCTTCGAGACGACCCGACACGCCAACACCCTGGAGATGGCCCGATGAGCGCCGCACCCCTCACCACCCATGCGGCGAGCCGGTCCGAGCGGCTCACCCACCTTCAGCGCCTGGAAGCCGAGAGCATCCACATCATGCGGGAGACGGTCGCCGAGACCGAGAACCCGGTGATGCTCTATTCCATCGGCAAGGATTCGTCGGTGCTGCTGCACCTGGCGCTGAAGGCCTTCGCGCCCGGGCGCCTGCCGTTCCCGCTGATGCACATCGACACCACCTGGAAGTTCAAGGAGATGATCGCCTTCCGCGATCGGCGCGCGAAGGAGCTCGGCCTCGACCTCATCGTGCACACCAACCAGGACGGTCTCGCCCGCGGCATCGGCCCGGTGAGCCACGGCTCGGAAGTGCACACCGACGTCATGAAGACCCAGGCGCTGCGCCAGGCCCTCGACAAGCACAAGTTCGACGCGGCCTTCGGCGGTGCCCGGCGCGACGAGGAGGCGAGCCGAGCCAAGGAGCGCATCGTCTCCCTGCGCACGGCGCAGCACCGCTGGGACCCGAAGCGCCAGCGTGCCGAGCCCTGGCACCTCTACAACATGAAGAAGAAGCGCGGTGAGTCGCTGCGCGTGTTCCCGCTCTCGAATTGGACCGAGCTCGACGTCTGGCTCTACATCGAGCAGGAGCAGATCCCGATCGTGCCGCTCTACTTCGCCAAGCCGCGTCCGGTGGTGGAGCGTGACGGCCAGCTCATCATGGTCGACGACGACCGCTTCCCCCTCAACCCGGGCGAGACGCCCCAGGAGCTGACGGTCCGCTTCCGGACACTGGGCGACTATCCCCTGACCGGGGCCGTCGAGAGCGACGCCGCGACCCTGCCGGAGATCATCGGCGAGACTCTGGCCGCCCGCACCTCGGAGCGCCAGGGCCGGGTCATCGACAAGGACGGCGCGGGCGCCATGGAGCGCAAGAAGCAGGAGGGGTATTTCTAAGATGACGATCCATCAGTCACCCGAAACCTTCGGCTACGACGCCTTCCTGTCCGCCCACCAGAACAAGGAAGTCCTGCGCTTCATCACCTGCGGCTCCGTCGACGACGGCAAGTCGACGCTGATCGGCCGCCTGCTGCACGACACCAAGCAGATCTTCGACGATCAGGTCACGGCGCTGCAGCGCGACTCGCGCAAGCACGGCACGCAGGGCGCCGAGATCGACCTGGCGCTCCTGGTCGACGGCCTCCAGGCCGAGCGCGAGCAGGGCATCACCATCGACGTCGCCTATCGCTTCTTCTCCACGGACAGGCGCTCCTTCATCGTCGCCGACACCCCCGGCCACGAGCAGTACACCCGCAACATGGCCACGGGCGCCTCCACGGCGGACGTGGCGGTGATCCTGGTGGATGCCCGCCAGGGCCTGACCCGGCAGACCCGGCGCCATGCGCTCCTCGTCTCGCTGCTGGGCATCCGGCGCGTGGCCCTTGCGGTGAACAAGATGGACCTCGTCGGCTGGTCCGAGACCCGCTTCGAGGAACTCCTGGCGGCGTTCAAGGACTTCGCCACGCCCCTCGGCTTCACCGAGGTCCGGGCGATCCCGCTCTCGGCCAAGAACGGCGACAACGTCGTGCTGCCGGGCGCCGCCGCCCCCTGGTACACCGGCACGCCGCTGCTCCAGTACCTCGAAGAGGTCCCGGTTCGCGTCGAGGAGCAGGCCGCCCCGTTCCGCATGGCGGTGCAGTGGGTGAACCGGCCGAACTCGGATTTCCGGGGTTTTGCCGGCCTGATCGCCAGCGGGCGCGTGGCCCCCGGCGACGCCGTGATCGTCGAGCCCTCGGGCCGGACCTCCAGGATCGCCCGGATCTTCACCGCCGACGGCGATCTGCCCCACGCGGTGGAGGGCCAGTCGGTGACCCTGGTGCTGGCCGACGAGATCGACGCCTCGCGCGGCTCGGTCATCGTCACCGCCGACGCGCCGATGCGGGTGACGGACAGCCTGGATGCCCGCCTGTTCTGGGCGGCCGAGACCGAATTGCTGCCCGGCGCCACCCTGCTCGCCAAGATCGGGACCGTGACGGTGAACGCCGTCGTGTCCACGATCCGGACCCGGATCGATCCCGAGACCGGCAATCCCGAGCCGGCCGCGCGCCTCACCGCCAACGACATCGCCGACGTCACCCTGACGCTCGACCGGGCCGTGGCGGTGGATGCCTATACGCAGAACCGCGACACCGGCGGCTTCATCCTGATCGACCGCGAGACCACCGACACGGCGGCCCTCGGCCTGATCCAGGCCGATGCCGCGGCGGCCACGGTCAAGGACGAGCCCGCGGAGGTGCGCGAGAATCGCTCCGGCGGCGGCTTCCTGTCGAAGCTGCGCTGGGTCTTCGGCGGGATCTGACCCGGCCCGACGGCGCCCGGATAGACACCACCATCGACGGCCTTGCCGCCGCGGCTTCCCCTGGAGCCGCGGCGGTTTGCGTTCGCCTCAGGTGGTCGCCGGACCGCAGAGGGTATCGCTGCAGCAACGGAAGGTCTCCCTTGCCCGTGCGCGGCGGCGCGACTAGGGTCCGCGCCGCTCGATCCGACCTTCGTAAATATACGGGAGTGACCACCCATGGGCTTTCTGGCCGACGCCTTGTCCCGCGTGAAGCCGTCCGCGACCATCGCGATGACGCAGAAGGCGCGCGAGCTGAAAGCGCAGGGCATGGACGTGATCAGCCTCTCCGTGGGAGAGCCGGATTTCGACACGCCCCAGCACATCAAGGATGCGGCCATCGAGGCGATCCGGCGCGGCGAGACCAAGTATCCGCCGGTCTCCGGCATCGTGCCGCTGCGCGAGGCCATCGCGAAGAAGTTCAAGCGCGAGAACGGCCTCGACTACAAGCCGTCCCAGACCATTGTCGGCACCGGCGGCAAGCACGTCATCTACAACGCGCTCCTCGCGACCCTGAATCCCGGCGACGAGGTGGTGATCCCGCGTCCCTACTGGGTCTCCTACCCCGAGATGGTGGTGCTGTGCGGCGGCACCCCGGTCTTCGCCGAGACCGACATGGCGCATGACTTCAAGCTCCAGCCCGAGGAGCTCGAGCGGGTGATCACGCCCAAGACCAAGTGGATCATCCTCAACTCGCCGTCGAACCCTTCCGGCGCGGCCTATGCCCGCGACGAGCTCAAGAAGATCACCGACGTGCTGATGCGCCACCCGCAGGTCTGGGTGCTCACCGACGACATGTACGAGCACCTGACCTACGGCGACTTCGAATTCGTCACCCCGGCCCAGATCGAGCCCGGCCTCTACGAGCGCACGCTGACGATGAACGGCGTCTCCAAGGCCTACGCGATGACCGGCTGGCGCATCGGCTACGCCGCCGGCCCCGAGCACCTGATCAAGGCGATGGACTTCGTCCAGGGCCAGCAGACTTCCGGCGCCTCGACGATCTCGCAATGGGCCGCGGTCGCCGCCCTGGAGGGGACGCAGGCGCACCTCGCCGAGTTCCGCGCGGCCTTCCACACCCGGCGCGACCTCGTCGTGTCGATGCTGAACCAGACCAAGGGCCTGAAGTGCCCGACGCCCGAGGGCGCCTTCTACGTCTATCCGTCCTGCGCGGAGACCATCGGGCGCAAGACCCCGGCCGGCAAGACCATCGCGACCGACGAGGACTTCGTGGTCGAGCTGCTCCAGGCCGAGGGCGTCGCCGCCGTCCACGGCTCGGCCTTCGGCCTCGGCCCCAACCTGCGCATCTCCTACGCCACCTCCAACGCCGCCCTCGAAGAGGCCTGCACCCGCATCCAGCGCTTCTGCGGCTCCTTGAGCTGAAGCCGCGCCGGGCGCAACCCTTGCGTCCCTCGAGCGACCGCGCCCCGGCCGAGAGCCGCGGCGCGGTCGTTCGCGTTTCGGGAGGCTCGTGCTCATGACGACGATCGCCATCCCGGCGGCCGGGGCGATGGGGAACGGCCCGCCTCACCGAGAACGGTGCCGAGGTCCTGACCATCCTCGACGACCGCAGCCCGGCGACCCGGGCTCGTGCCCTCGCCGCCGGCATGACCGATAGCGACGCCGCCGGCCTGATGCGGGTCGACCTCCTGTTCACCATCGTCCCGCCCGCCGGCGCGGCGGATCTCGACGCCCGTTGGTCGGGCCCGGACGAGGCAGGGGAGGTGGCCGCCCTGCGGGCCTGCGCGGCGGCGTGCGGATCGTCGCAGCCGTCATGACGCGGACGATGCCGGTTGCCGGCTCAGCCTGCGCCGCCTACATCGGCGGTCCCTGCTGCCGAGGCGCCCGATGGTTTCGCGAACCCTCTCGGGCTTGGCATGGTGGCGGGGCTTGTCGTGACGGGACCGTGCGGACCAGTTCTCTGCGTGGCTCCTGTGAGGCCTAGTGGGCCGGGTTGCGACAGGCGTGTCACGGACGCGGGGAACAGGAACCGCTGCCTTGGCGCATGGCCCACCTCGACGGCCGCGTCCCATCGCGGGACGGAGGCGGAGCGGTATCCCGATCACGGTCGTTAACGATCCTGGGCAAGTGTAGGAGCCGGCCGGGGAACCGGTCGCGTGCCACTGCGTAGTTTCGGGCCTGACCACCATGAGACGCCTCCTGACGGGTGGCATCAAGGCGATCCTCGCGGTCGCCGCGCTCTCCACCGCCGCTCACTGGACCTTGCGCCTGCAGCGCGAGCCAACCCCCTCGGTCCGCGCCCAGGCGGACCTCGCCGACCCCATCACCACCGGATCGATCACGCCGCGTCGGGCCGAGCCCGCCGTGCTCGCCGAGCCGACGCCCGATTTTGCCAAGACCCTGGACCAGCGCCATCTCTCGGAGCTCTTCGCCGGCGCGTCGCCCGAGAAGGCCAAGGTCCAGAAGACGGCCGTCAAGCGCTGATCCTCCCTGCGCGGCACGACCGCCGCAACGTCGCACGCCCGGACTTCGGGCGCGCGCTCCTCGGCGTTCGGATCCGCCCGTCGATCAGGCGGCCACGCGGCCGCCGTGGTTGCCTTCCCGAACCTCCTCGATGATCTTGGCGCAGAAGGCGTCGAGATCGCCGGGATTTCGGCTCGTGATGAGACCCCGGTCGGTGACGACCGGCTCGTCCTTCCAATCCGCACCCGCGTTGATGACGTCCGTCTTGATCGACGCGAACGAGGTCATCCGCCGCCCCTTCGCCGCGCCCACCTCGATCAGGAGCCAGGGGGCGTGGCAGATCGCGGCCACCACCTTGCCGGATTCCAGGAAGCTTCGGATCACCTCGAGAGCCTTGGGTTCGAGGCGCAGCTTGTCAGGGTTGATCTGGCCGCCGGGGAGGATGAGGGCGTCGTAATCCTGCGGTGAGATCGACTCGAGATCCTTGTCGACGGCGACGTTCTTGCCCCAATCGGTCCGGTCCCAGCCGCGAATGGACTCCTTTGCCGCGCGCGACTGCGGCGCCGCTACGTGGACGGTGGCGCCGGCCTGCCTGAGCCTGTTCTGCGGGACGGTGAGTTCGGTCTCTTCGAAGCCGTCGGTGGCGACGATCAAGACCTTGGCCTGCCTGATGTCAGACATGAGATTCTCCGGAATTCCGAGGGTATGGCACTGAACAGGAGCGGCGGGACGCCGGTTCCCCGCGCGCGCCCTCCGGGCGGGGAACCCGGCCACGCTCGGCCGTGTTGGTCCGCACATCCCTCAGACAGACAGGAGGCTTCGCATGGCCAACCAGGAGATGGCCAATCCCGGCCTGCCGATCCCGGAGCCGCTGCCGGGTGGAATTCCCGGCGATCTGCCGATGCCGCCCCCGCCGGACGAGCAGCCGGATATCGGGCCGACGGGTCCGCGCACGCCCTATCCGGTCAACGACCCGGGAATCGACGAGCCGGCCGGTCCGGGCTCGGAGCCGGACTACCTGCCGGGCGGCCCGACCGATCCCGGCATACGCATGTAGTGAACCTCAGTGGTCGCCGTGCGACGCACGCACGTCGCGCGGCGCGCTCAGGATCTCGGAGAGGCTCGTCGCCACATGACGGGCCTCTTCGTCCGTCAGGCGAAGCTGAAACGGCGGCAGGGCGCCGGCCTGTAACGCCACGACGGCCTGGCCCTTCTCGTCGGTTCCGACCTCGATCGCCGAAGACGTGACGTCCAGCATCGCGATCTCTTCGTCGGTGAGGTCGTCCGGAAGGTCGGAATCGTCGGGTTCGTCGATGGCGGTGAGCAACTGGCCCACTGCGCGCACGAGGGCGCGGGCCGCTCGCGCATCCATCACCACCGCCGTGGCCTGATCGTCCTTTTGAAATGAAAGCTGAATGTTCGCCCCTTCGAGGGAAACCGAAATGCCCGCCATGAATCGCCTAACCGCTTGCTCGGGAACTCTTATATGCGGTCGGCCAGGCAAATGACACTGGGTGTCCCGTCGCGGACGCGCTGCCGCGCCCTCGCTTCGGTCGGGTAGGATGCCTTGTTGCCGCCGCATGATCGGACTACATGGTGGATAGCGGGTATCGGTGAGCTGGGATCTTGTACCGCAAGCGTCTCACGTCCTGCTGATTCCGTCAGGCCTACCGAAGAGGATCCGCCGCTTGCGTCGAGCAGACGCAGGCTGTTGATCGACGAACGATACGAGGATCTATTTCGTGAATACCGGCACTGTAAAGTGGTTCAACGAGACCAAGGGCTACGGCTTCATTCAGCCTGACGACGGCGGCAAGGATGTGTTTGTGCACATCTCCGCAGTCGAGCGCGCTGGCATGCGCAACCTCATCGAAGGTCAGAAGGTCTCCTACGAGATCCAGACCGACAAGCGCAGCGGCAAGGACTCGGCTGGCAACCTCCAGGCGGCCTGACGCTCTCGGCGCCAGCCTCCGGGCTGGCGTCACCCCGAACGGCTTCCCACGAAGCCTCCGCCGCCGGCGACCGACGCCCTTCTGGGGAGAATGGGTCGAGGCTCCGGCATCTCCCGCAACACCAACGACGCTCGCGGTTCCCTGATTCCGACGCGTCCGAGACATTGCACGCAAAACTGCACGTTATTGAAAGCACACAAGAAAAATATGTTGTTTGAATACACCCGACGCCGCGGCGTCCGTTCGCCCGTCACCGATGCGGCGACCTTCAAGGTGGGTCATCTGAAGCAGACCATGGCTCAGGAAGCCAAGACCGTCGACCTCAGCCACCTCATCGACACCTCCTACAACTACCATTCGCCGCGCGAGCTGCGCTGGCATCTGGCCGAGCGGTTCGGCATGGCCCCAGAGGCGATCGCCCTGCGCGAGCATCACTGATCCAACGCCGCCCTGATCCTGTCGGGGCGGAGCGCTCGTTTCACCATCCAACCGACGTCAAGGTCGAGCCCGGCGCCCAGGTGTCGGGCTTTTCTGTGTCCTGGGTGCGCAAGCCGTGGTCGGGCCTGCCCTCAGCAGGGCGCCATCGCGGCGACGACGTCGTCGCGCAGGCCCTGCGAGACCGCCACCAACTCGCCGTGCACGGGGTCGGGTCGATTGTAGGTCGTCGGCCGTCCCTGCAGGTCGCTGACCGTACCGCCCGCCTCGCGCAGGATCAGGTCGGCACCGGCCAGGTCCCAGTCTCGCGCATGGGGCGAGACGAGACCGATATCGATGGAGCCCTCGGCCACCCGCACGACGCGCAGGGCGAGGGAGGGCACGCGCTCGACGGTGACGAGGTCGGCCGGCTGCCCGTTCGCGCCGGCGCCTCGGGAGAGACGGTCCATCATCGGCTTCGGGCCCGTGACCCGCGCACCCTCGACGGCCCCCTGGCCGGAGACGGTGATGGTCTCGCCGTTGCGGGTGGCGCCCGCACCGGCCACGGCCTCGTAGAAAGTGTCGGTCACGGGCGCATGGACGAAGCCGAGGATCGGCTGCCCCGCGGACAGCAAGGCCACCGCGATCGACCAGTCGGGATGGCCGGACATGAAGGCGCGCGTCCCGTCGATGGGATCGACGATCCAGACGAGGCCGGCATCGAGGCGGATCGGGTTGTCGCTGGTCTCCTCGGAGAGCCACGCCGCCCGCGGCAGCATGGCGCTGAGGCGCACCTTCAGGAACGTATCCACCGCCACGTCGGCCTCGGTCACCGGAGAGCCGCCGGCCTTCGACCAGACCCGTGCCCCGGTCTGTCCGCCCACCTTGTAGAACGGCAGGGCGAGGGCGGCCGCTTCGCGGATCGTCTCGCGCAGGGCGGGAACGAGGGCGAGCGCGGATTCCGGGGCGATCGGGTCGGACATGCGTCTCCATACGGCTCTGGAGGTCTGGCTGGGCACCTGTTGAAGAGCCCTTCGCCCCGGCACGGATACCTGGAGGGCGGCGCTGCCTTCGTTGTAGGGTGCCGGGCGGGCCGCCACAAGCAGAGCGGCGCAGATGTCGATACGGGCAAATCTTGTCGAACGAAGCAAGGAAGCGTTGAGCATTCCGCGCGCTTCACCCTTGTCCATACTCGCTTAACGCTCACTCTTAAGCTGGTCTGAGGAGGTTAGACGCAAATCTGCTTGTCATAGACGGGCAGCCCATAGAGGTTGCCAGCGCCAACAGGGTGTACGAGCCATGAACACTTTCGCGAACATGAACGACATGTCGGCGGATG
This sequence comes from Methylobacterium sp. AC433, assembly GCF_979253015.1. Taxonomy (NCBI): domain Bacteria; kingdom Pseudomonadati; phylum Pseudomonadota; class Alphaproteobacteria; order Hyphomicrobiales; family Methylobacteriaceae; genus Methylobacterium; species Methylobacterium sp. AC433. The sequence goes on from NZ_CEEDBN010000005.1 coordinate 104,965, forward strand.
CCACCTTTGGCGGCGCTGTCCCGGCTCTCACGGTGTCGCTCCTTCCGGTGATCGCCCGAACGGGCGCCACCCGCCCTGCCGGCGTGGCCCTGGCCTTCGCCGAGGACGACTCGGATGCCTGCGGCGAAGATCGCTTCGATCTCCTCCTCGTCGATGCCGCCGGTCGGGTCGTCGCCCGACTCGGGCCGTTCTGCGAGGACGAGGTGGTGGCTCACTGGCGCGACGTCTCCGCAAAGTCGGGCCTGCCGCGGATGATCGTCAAGGAGGACGGCGAACTCGCCAGCGTCTCGAACCAGCTCGGTCCGGTGGCCTTGGGCCGGACCCGGACCCGCCGTCGGCACGGCCTGCTCAACGGCCGCCGCCCGCGCTTCCTCGTCCGTCGCAAGACCGGCGCGCTGCCCGTCCGCCCCCTGATCCATCGCGGCGAGAGCGAGATCATTTCCGGCGCCCGCTGCTGAATTCGGGTCGACGGCTCTAAAGGATATGCTTCACGGCGGCATCCGCTGCGAGGCCCAGGAACAGGATCAGGCCCGCCTCCCGGTTGGAGCGGAAAAGCGTGAGGGCGCCGCGCCCGTCCCGCGTGTCGAGGTGCAGCACCTGTCGCCCGAGATGGGCGCCGAACAGGGCGACGCCGAGGAGGCCCACGGGGCCGGCGCCCGCCAGGAACGCGGCCAGCCCGACGAAGGCGACGCTGGCGCCGTAGCACAGGCCGATCGCCCCCCGCATCCGGCGCCCGAAGAAGCGGGCCGAGGAGCGGATGCCGGCGATCTCGTCGTCCTCGATGTCCTGCACCGCGTAGATCGTGTCGTATCCGATCACCCAGGCAATGGTGCCCGCGTAGAGCAGCAGGGCCGGCGCATCGAGACGCGCGAACACCGCCACCCAGCCCATCAGCGCGCCCCACGCGAAGGCGAGACCGAGGACCGCCTGCGGTACCGGCATGACGCGCTTCATGAAGGGATAGATCGCCACCGGCACCAGGGAGGCGATGCCGATCGCGATGGCGATCCCGTTGAACTGCAGAAGCACCGCGAGGCCGACCAGCGCCTGCGCCACCAGGAAGACGGCGGCGTGGCGCGCCCGGATCTGCCCCGAGGGCAGGGGGCGCGAGCGCGTGCGCTCCACCTGAGCATCGAGGTCGCGGTCGGCGATGTCGTTGTAGGTCGAGCCCGCGCCCCGCATGGCGACGGCGCCGACGAAGAACAGGGCGAGGTGGACCGGATCGGGGAAGGCGGCGCCGGACCGGATGGCCGCGAGCGAGGCCGACCACCAGCAGGGCAGCAGCAGCAGCCACCAGCCGATGGGGCGGTCGATGCGGGCGAGGCGCAGGTAGGGGCGCGCCCAGCGAGGCGCGATCCGATCGACCCAATGGCCCGCGACCGCATCGGCGACGCGGCGATCGGCGTGCGGGGAACTCACGCCGCCCATGAACCCGCAGGCGCGATGAACCGACCCGTCCGTGATTGGTTCAGCACAGGATCAGAGGGCGCCCTGCGGCATCTTCAGGCTGCCGGTCAGGCCGGGGCCACCGAGCAGGCCGCCGCCGCCGCCACCGTTCTGGGCCTGGGCACGGGCCTGGGCTTCCATCTTCGAGGCCTGAGCGGCGACGCCGCAGACCTTGGTCTTGATGCCCGACACCTTGACGTGGTCGGCCTTGAAGCCTTCCGCGAAGGAATCCGGGATCGAGCACCACTCCTTGTTGGCGGTGATCCACTTCAGGCCGGCGGTGCCGTTGGCCTGGAGCTTGCCGAACAGGGTACAGGCCTCGGCCGGGGTCATCTTCTTCTTCGAGTTCGAGGCGGCGTTCGCCTTGCCGATCAGGTCCTTGCGGGCCTGGAGGGTCTGCTGGATCTCGCCGCATTCAGGGGCCTGCGCAAAGGCCTGGCCGCTGAAGAGCGCCGTGCTGGCGATGGCGACGGCGAGCGCCGCATTGGTCTTGAACGACATGCCCTGAGATCCTTTCTCCCTCCATCCTCGATCCGATGCGGTTGAGCCCGGCGACCGGATGCGGAATGGCTTGATTCGTGCCGCGATGCGCTGGAAGTCCGGCGCATGCTGGTCCTGGCCTCGTTTCGGCATAGGAATGTGGCGCCTTTCAAGCCGCAAACGCCGGGCCGCATTCGGAGGTGGATTTGCGGCGCAATGTTGCCGCTTGTTGCGGTTTTGCATCAGGCGCGACGGTTGAGGAACGTGCCGTTGACAGCCGGGGCACCCCACGCGACCACCCGGGCATGGCCGCTTACGATTTCACCGCTCCGCGCCTCTTCGTCGAGGCAGACCTGGCCGTCGGCGCCAGCCTGCCCCTCGACCGAGCGCAGGCGAACTATCTCCTCAACGTCCTGCGGCGTGGACCCGCTGACCCGGTCCTCCTGTTCAACGGACGCGACGGCGAGTGGCGAGCCGAGATCGCGCCGACCGGGCGCAAGAGCGCCGACCTCGTCGTGCGCGAGCGCACACGCCTGCAGCCGGAGCGCGCGGATCTCCACTACCTGTTCGCGCCCTTGAAGTCGGCGCGCCTGGATTACATGGCGCAGAAAGCCGTGGAGATGGGGGCCGGCACCCTCCGGCCGGTCTTCACCCGCTACACCCAGGGCGAACGGCTGAACCTCGAGCGCATGCGGGCCAACGCCATCGAGGCGGCCGAGCAATGCGGCATCCTCGACGTGCCCGAGATCCAGGAGGCCACGAAGCTCCCGGTGGCGCTGGCCGAGCTCAACCCCTTGCGCCTGCTGGTGTTCTGCGACGAGGATGCATCGGTCGCCGACCCTGTCTTCGCCCTGCGTCGGGCGGCGGACCCGGCTGCCGCCCCGCCCCTCGCGGTGCTGGTGGGACCCGAGGGCGGCTTCGCACCCGAGGAACGGGCCCTGATCCTGGAGCGCCCGAACACGGTGGCCCTCTCCCTCGGACCGCGCATCCTGCGCGCGGACACGGCCGCGGTGGCGGTGCTGGCCCTCGTGCAGGCGGTGCTCGGTGACGCCCGCTGAGGCGGGGCAAGCCCGCGTTGTTCGCGCGGGTCCCCTGGCCTATGAGGCGCGTTGACCCGACTTAAGGGGCCACGCCGCTGCGGTCCGGTGCGCCTCTCCTTTGAACGACCTTCCTGAAGAGGCAGCGCATGGCGCGCGACACGTCCGACACGACGCCCCTGACCACGCGGGACGAGCTCATCGCCTGGTTCGCGGAGGGCGAGAAGCCGCGTGCGCGCTTCGCCATCGGGACCGAGCACGAGAAGGTGCCGTTCTACCGCGATGGCAACCGGCCGGTCCCGTACGAGGGCCCGAACGGAATTCGAGCCCTCCTCGAGGGGCTCGGCCGTGAGACGGGATGGGAGGCGATCGAGGATGCCGGTCATCTCATCGGCCTCGCCGGCGCCGAGGGCGGCGCGATCTCCCTGGAGCCGGGCGGGCAGTTCGAACTCTCCGGTGCGCCCCTCGCCGACGTGCATGCGACCGCGGCCGAACTGCGCGCGCATCTCGATGCGACGGCCCGCGTGGCGGATGGGCTCGGCATCGGTTTCCTCGATCTCGGCATGAGCCCGAAATGGACACGGGAGGAGACCCCCGTCATGCCGAAGAGCCGCTATAAGATTATGGCGGGCTACATGCCGAAGGTGGGTCACCTCGGACTCGACATGATGCTGCGCACCGCAACGGTGCAGGTGAACCTCGATTTCGCCTCCGAGGCCGACATGGTCGCCAAGATGCGCGTCGCCCTAGCGCTGCAGCCGGTGGCCACCGCGCTCTTCGCCAACTCGCCCTTCACCGACGGCCGCCCCAACGGCTTCCTCTCGCGCCGGTCCGAGATCTGGCGCGACACCGACGCCGATCGCACCGGCATGCTGCCGCGCGCCTTCGAGGACGGCTTCGGCTATGAATCCTACGTCGACTGGCTGCTCGACATGCCGATGTACTTCGTCAAGCGCGGCGAGACCTACCACGACGTCTCCGGGGCCTCGTTCCGCGACCTGATGGCCGGCCGCCTCACGGCGCTGCCGGGCGAGCGCGCCACGGTGTCCGACTGGGCCAACCACGCCTCGACCGCCTTCCCGGAGGTCCGCCTGAAGCGGTTCATCGAGATGCGCGGATCGGACGTCGGTGGCCCGGCGATGATCGCCGCGCAGGCCGCCTTCTGGGTCGGACTGCTCTACGACCAGGCCTCGCAGGCCGCGGCCTGGGACATCGCCAAGGGCTGGAACGCCTGCGACCGCGAGGGCCTGCGGGCCACCGTTCCGCGCCTCGGCCTTGCCGCCCGCATCGCCGGCCGGCCCCTCGGGGCCGTGGCGGCCGAGGCGCTGACGATCGCCCGCGCAGGCCTCGTCGCCAGGGCGCGCCGGGACGGACAGGGCCGCGACGAGACCCACTTCCTCCAGCCCCTTGAGGCCATCGTCGCCGCCGGGCGCTCCCTCGCCGAGGAACGCCTCGTCGATTACGAGGGCCGCTGGCAGCGCTCCGTGGAGCCGGCCTTCACCGAATGCGTCTTCTGAGCGACCCGCTTCGCGAAGCGGGCAAAGGCCTGCTTCCGGCATCCAGATGTGCTCGAAGTCACGCGCGATCGGAGCTTGGCTGTGGCGATTCTGGAACGGATCGCCAACTTTGCCGTTTCCTGGGATGTTTCATCCTGTGACGGAGAACGCTCGCATGTCGCGCATCTTGTCCCTCGCCCTCGCGGGCACCACCGCCATCGGTCTCTCGGCCGGTTCCTTCACGGCCGCTCAGGCCGCACCGATGCCGGCGCTCAGCGCCGCTCAGGTCGGCGGCGGCGCGACCGTCGAGACCGTCCGCTATCGCGGCGGCTACGGCCGCGGCTATTACGGTGGCTACCGTCGCGGCCCCGGCGTCGGCGGTGCACTCGCGGCCGGTGCGGCCCTCGGCATCATCGGCGGCGCCATCGCGGCCAGCCAGGCCCCGCGCTACGGCTACTACGATCGCGGCTACGTGGGCACGGGTTACGGCTATGGCTACGGCGCACCCGCCTACGGGTACTACGCGGCCCCGTCCTACGGTTACGGGTACGGCTACCCGGCCTACGGCTACGGCTACTGAGGTCGCGGATCCCGGGCGCCGGCGCGCCCGGGTCCACCTTCCGAATTCCCGTCGACGGTCGAATCCGTCGGCGGGAATTTTCGTTTCGGCGTGGTAGGTCATCGGTCCGGGACGATGCCGCGCAGTGGGATGCGACGCCGATGACCGAGACGGACAGCGAGACGACGCATCTCGATCTCACCGGATTGAAGTGCCCCTTGCCGGCCCTGCGGACCCGCAAGGCCCTTCGCCGGATGTCGCCCGGCCAGGTCCTGGTCGTGACCTGCACCGATCCGATGGCGGTGATCGACATTCCGCACCTCGTGCGCGAAATGGGCGACATCCTCGTCGGACAGGAGCGCGGTCCCGACCGCCTGATCTTAACGATCCGCAGAAGCCTCACAATCCCGGGAACCGTTGCCGAAAACACGCGCTCCACGCCTCATTGATGCGCCAACCCCCTGTTAGGGCCGCACATCCGGTCGCCGCTGTCTCGGCGATCCGACGGGGGAGAGCAGTATGGCGCCGATTATCCGCGGCACCCGGATCGTGCATGACGGCTGGAGCCGGTTTCTCGTCGCGGAAGTGACGATGGCCGACGGCACACGCCTGGCGCGCGAGATCGAGGATCACGGACGGGCCGCCGCGGTACTGCCCTACGATCCGACGCGCCGGGTCGCCCTGCTGGTCGAGCAGTTTCGGACGCCGGCATTCTATGCCGCCGGGGTCACGTCCGTGCTCGAGGCTCCGGCCGGCCTTCTCGACGAATCGGAGCCCGAGGACGGGGCGCGCCGCGAGGCCTACGAGGAGACCGGGGTCCGCCTCGGCGCCCTCGAAGCCGTCGCCTGCGGCTGGAGCATGCCCGGGATCTCGACCGAGCAGATGGACCTGTTCCTCGCCCCCTACGAGGCACATGACCGGGTCGGACCCGGCGGCGGCCTGATCGGGGAGCACGAGGACATCACCGTCCGGGAGATGCCCCTCGGTGAACTCGCGGCCATGACGGATCGGGGCGAGGTCACCGACATCAAGACCCTGGCACTGATCCTCGCCCTCCGGGTGCGCCACCCGCACCTGTTCGCCACAGCCTGACCGGTGCGAAGGCCTCAGGGGGTGTCGGGCGCACGCCGTGCGTTCGAGGCGGGGCGGGGCGGGGTCGGATGCGGGCGCGGTCGGGTTTTCCGGCCCAGGGACCGGCGCAGGACGATGCCGAACAGGCCCCAGGAGCGCACGAAGTAGCGGCGGAATAGCCGGTGCGGGGCATGCCAGAACCGGAAGAACCATTCGAGGCCGACGCGCTGTATCAGGGCCGGCGCGCGGGGTACCAGCCCGGCCGCGACGTTGAGGGCTTCGCCGACCGCCAAGACCACCGGGCTGCCGAGCCTTGTCCCTTGGCGGTCGACCCAGATCTCCGAGCGCGGCGCACCGACGCCGAGGACGAGCAGCGTGGTGCCGTGGGTCCGCACCGCGGCGCAGAGGTCCGCGCTGTAGGCGTCGTCGTTCTCGAATCCGAAGGGCGGCACCGTGAAGGCGATCGATGCCCTCGGCGCGCCTTCGGAAACCAGGCGTTCGGTCAGGTGCAAGCCGACCGCTTCGGTGGAGCAGACGAGAAAGATCTGCCGGCCGGCCGGCCAGGGGTCGGCGAAGGCCGCCGCGATGAGGTCGTGGCCGGTCACCCTCTGCACCGTCGCGCCGCCACAGAGCCGCGCCATCCAGACGAGGGGCATGCCGTCCAGCGTATGGGCGACGGCGCCGTCATAGGCTTTTCGGAACGCCGCGTTCTCCGACAACGTGACGATGTGGTCGAGGTTGGCGGTGACGATCAGGCGCGGGCGCGTCGCGGGCTGCCGCACCGAGGTCGCGAGGATGTCGGCGGCCGTTCCGGGTGTGAACGTGATGTCGAACAAGCGAAGGCTCATGTCATCACCTGTGTGGCTCGTCGCGCGCCAGCCGGGCGAGGCGGAGCTCGAAACCCGGAGCCGCTCTGTTTCGGCTCGGCAGGAGTCTGCCCGGGAGCGGTTTGGGAAGATCGATCGAAGGTCTCGGGGCGAACGAAGGGGCTGTCAGGCATCGACGGCTCGGAAGCTGCGCGCGCCGGTCGACACGCTCGGCCGGAGACGCTGGGCGACGCGGCGGTCGCGACGGGCTCCGAGCCAGAGGGCGGCACCCGCACCGAGGCCGAGGCCGAGCAGCAGCGCGAGGGGCAGCACCAGCTTCGGGGAGGGCGGCCAGGTCCGGGTCCGCGGCGGCGTCGCCGTGGAGATGACGCGCACGTTGGAGCTGTTCAGCCGCTCCTGCTCGTTGGTCTCACGCGACCGGCGAAGGAAGGCCTCGTAGATCGACCGGCGTGCCTCGAGCTCCCGCTCGAGCTCGCGCAGGCCGACATTGGCGCGATCGTTTCCGGCCGTCTCGGTCTTGGCCCGGTCCAGACTCCGGCGAACGGCGGCCTCGCCGGCGACGGCGCGGTCGTAATCCTTCTGCGAGGTGTCGATGATGCGCTCCTTCTCGCGCTGGATCAGGCGCTGGAGGTCGCGCTGCTGGGCGTATTGGTCGGCCATGGCGGGATGGCGGTCGCCGAGCCGGGCCGCGAGTTCGGCGGTGTTGCGTGACAGCGTCGCGTATTGCTGCCGCAGGTTCTGCATCTCGAGGGATTGCAGCATCTCCGGCAGCGCGGTCCCGGCCTCGCCGGTGCGCATGTGGCGTGCCTGGTCCAGGCGCGCCTTCGCCTCCGCCGTCTTCAGGGTGGCGGTGACGAGTTGCTGGTTCAGATCGCTGAGCTGCTGGTCGCTGAGGAGGCGCCCGCTCGAGGTCACGAGTTTGTTCGTCACCCGGTACTGCAGGACTTTGCGCTCGGCCTCCTCGACCGCCTGACGCAGGGTCGTGAGGCGGCCGGTCAGGGCCTCCGAGGCCCGGCGCGCGGCGTCGGTGCGCGCCGCCGCGTCCTCGGCGAAATAGGCATCCGCGATGGCGTTGGCGATCCGGGCCGACTTTTCCGGGTCCTTGGTCTGGACGTAGACGTCGATGACGAAGGTCCGTTCGGCCCGCCGCACGCCGAGCTTCAGGCGAAGGTTGTCGAGGGCGAGGTTGACCGGATCGCGGCTCGCCGGCGGCGGGTCCATGCCGAGGAGCGCCTTGATGCGCAGGACCAGCGGGTTGGTCGACGGTTCGGGGACGAACTCGTCGTCCTGGGTCAGGTCCAGCCGTTCGATCACGCGCCGCAGGACGTTGTCGGACTGCATCACCCGCGTCTGGCTCTCCGCGATCGAGACGCCGCTGTCGGCCTGAGGCTGGCGATTGCTGAGGTCGTTGGCGATCACGGGAAGATCGGCCGGATCGACGAGGATCTGGGTGACTGCGGTGTAGGTCGGGGTCATCGCGCCGAGAAGTAAGACCGCGAGGACGACGGCCGCGAAGCCGCCGAGCAGGATCACGCCCGTGCCGCGCCAGAGGCGACGCAGGATCAAGCCGCCGTCGAGACCCTCTCGGCCCTTCGTCTCGATGATCACCGGCTCACCGTGGACCGGGCTTCCGAAGTCGAACATCTGTCTCGTCTCCCGACCTGGTCGCTGCCCCCGGCGGTTCTGTCTTGCCGCCGTGAGGCATCCCGTCCCATTTCAGCTTCGATCTGTGTCAGGGCGGGACAGACGCTTCATGGCACACCACCGATCTCGTCCCATGCGCAGTTCACGTGCCAGCGGGCTTCCGGTCGGGGGCGTTTCAAAGACGGACATCCACGTTGTTCCCGTAGAGGCCAGGATTCGAAAAGATATTGGAAAGATTAGGCCTACGGACAGGTTGAGATCTGCGTAGTCGGGCCGACTCGGATCGCTTCCCTGTGCACAACTCCTTCCGGATTCAGTCTGGCCCACCACTCCGGGGTGGCATGACCCTGTCCCGCGCCGCCTCATAGGCGGACGGTCCGACCGCGAGGAAACTCGCGAAACATGTCGCGTCGCCGGCGGCGAGACGGTTCCAGCGTGCGACGTTGACGCGCGAGGCACCCGGTACGGCCGTGAAGGCGGAACTACGAATCCACGATAGGATCGAGGCCGCGGACCCGTCGGGATCGGACGGTTCGATGTGCAGCCCCGAGCCGGCCAGGACCTCGGAGAAGACGGGCCCGCGCGGTGCCGCGACGGGGAGTCCGCCGTGCTGCGCTTCGAGCAGCGGCAGCCCGAGCCCTTCCGCCTTCGACGTCGAGAGGAGGAGGTGGCATCGGGCCGCGAGATTGCGGATCGCCCCATCGTCCAGGTAGCCATGCAGGGTCAGGAAGGGCGGCGGCGCAGCCAGGAAGGCGTGGTCGCCCCACCCGACACGGCCCACCAGGTGGAGTTCCGCCTGGACGCCCATTCCGTTCAGGGCCGCGACGATCGCGATCGACGCGGGGTAGTCCTTTCGCGGCTCGACGGTCCCGATGCAGAGGAGTCGGAGCGGTTCACCGGGATCGTGGATCCGGAGCGGTGGCAGGTCGGCGAGACCGAACACGTCGTGAACGGTGGGCCTGAGCAGGGCCACCAGCGCCTCGCGGGCACAGAGTGCGCGCACCGCTTCGCCGGTGGTGACCGAGTTGACGAGGAAGTAGCGTCCGTAGCGCAGGGCGAAGGCGAAGCTCGGCGCCATGTAGAGGCGGCTCCGCCAGTTGAGGTCCTGCGGCCGCGTCAGCAGGAAGGTGTCGTGGACATAGGTGATGCAGTGCCGGCGCCGCAGGACCGCGAGGGGACTCGGCGGAAACCCGGGAAACACGAACAGCGCCGAGGGATCTCGCAGGGCACGCAGCGGCAGGCCGATATGCTGGGCCGCGATCATCCCGGCGATGCCCTTCGCGCGGATCGCGGTGACGGCGTGCGGAGACAGGGTCTCGGGCGTGAACAGGTCGAGGGCGACGCGCTCGATCCCGGTGACGTGCCGGCGCAGATGCGTATGGTCGAGGTAGATGTGCCGTGGTGCGGTCGCGCGGCCGGTCATCGGGCGTCCCACCCCAGGCGCGTCCGGGTCACGGCCGCCGCGTAGAGCAGGCCGCGCAGCCATCGCGGCATGTCCCGACCGACGACGGCATGCTTGGCCCGGCGGGCGAAGCGAATGATCCCTGAGGCATCGCTCGGGATCAGGCCCGTCCGCCCCGGCGCCCGGTCCAGCGCCATGGCGAAGGCGGACAGCATCTCCGGTGCGAAGCGGATGCGTCGGGCAACCGTCGACGGTTGCAGCAGGCCCTGTGCGACGAGCACGTCGTTCAGGCGCATCGCGGCGGCGGCAGGACTGTTGCGGCTTTCCAGGGCGATCCGCCCGAGGGTGCCGAGCCGTCGGCGCTCGGGGGCGTCCGCGAGCAGGTCCAGCAACGCCGCCTCCAGCGCGCCGGGCTCGGTCGCCACGAGGCGGCCGGAGATCCCGTCGATCACCGCCGTCGCCAGTCCGGTCGCCCGGTAAGCGACGGTCGGGGTTCCGCAGAGGCCGGCTTCCACGGGCGTCTGGCCGAACGTCTCCTGGCGGCTCGCCGTGACATAGAGATCGCAGGCGCCGTACCAGGCGGCCAAGGTCTCCTCGTCCACGATGGACCCGGCCGCGATCAGGTTCGGGATTCCAAGGGAGGCCGGATCATCGAGACGTCCCACGGCGACGAAGCGAAGCCCCGGCCGGGCGATCCGGCGAAGGGTTTCGGTGAGTTCGGCCGTCCCTTTGCCGGGCGCATCCGCGATGACCGCAGCGAACAGGACGAGGGTCTCGTCGAGGGGCAGGCCGAGGGTGCGGCGCAGAGCTTCGCGCGGTTGAAGCCGGAACACACTGGTGGGGAAGGCGAGATCGATGCGGGCGACCGCCGTCCCGCGCGGTGACAGGGCACGCGCTGCCGCCTCGGTCCACTCGGATGCGGCGAGCAGGACCGGGCCGTCGGGACCGGCCAGGACCGCCCGCTTTTCCGCGAAGATTTCGGCGATCCGGCGAGACGCGAGCTGCGGATAGGCATCGGGCGTCGGGCAACGGGCGTCGCAACCCTCCGCGATGATCGGGCATCCATCGGGCGAGGCGCAGCGCCCCGTGACGGGGAACAGGTCGTGCAGCATGGCGGCGACGGGCACGGCACGTCCGAGGCGATGCAGGATCGTGGTGCGACGGGTCGCTCCGTGGAGATTGCCGGCCAGGACCAGATCGTAGCCGCCCTGTACCAAGGCTTCTTCCGTCCGTGGAAACGCCTCGACCCACTCCGCCGCGGCCGGCGGCGATTCTGCCGAGAGGCGATGCTCATCGACGCGATGGCCCGCCAGAACCAGGGCATCGGTCAGGCGTCGGTGGGCGATGCCGGCTCCGCCGATGTTGCCCCTGTCGGTCAGGCTGGCCACCGAGAGACCGGCCGGCATCGGCGGTGCGGCCCGGCCGGGCTGGTACTGCAGGAGAATCGGCCGGCCGACGCGGGCGAGCGTCGCGTCCTGGCCGACGAGCCGGGGCCAGAGCGCGGCGACGGGGTGGTCGGCCATGGGATCGAGACCGCCGGCGCGCTGGACGCAGGCACGCGCCAGCAGGACTTCGCCTCCGGTGAAGGGGGCCAGTGAACCGTCCGGCGGATCGGGATCGATCAGCCTTCCCGGCGCCGCCGCGGGCGCATCGAGGCCGAAGGGGGCGGTGTCGAAGACGACGCGCAGGCCGACGATCAGATCGGCCCCGCTGAGAACCCGCTGCAGGGCGAGGGCCGCCAGGGCATCGGGGGCCAGGAGATCGCCCGGGCGGAGCAGGATCAGGCCGTCGCAGCCCTCGTCCGAGACGATGGCGGCGAGCGAGGCCGTCGCGTCGATTCGCGAGATCAGGTCATGACGGAGGTTTGGATAGCCTTGGGCCGCGACGGAGGCGCGGGTGGCGGCGAGTTCGTCGGAGGCGCCCTCGACGAGCGTGAGGACCCGCAAGCACGGCCAGGAACGGCCCGGCAAAGGTTGGGCGGGCAGGACGGACGCTGCACGTTGGAACGGCCACGCGGCGATTCCGTGGGCGCGCGGTCCGAAGCGGTCCGCCGCCCGAACGGTGCCGGGGTTCGCGCCGGAGCTGTCGGGTGGTTCCGTCACACTGCGCCGATCATCGCTCACGCATGCGCCGCCGAAACCATCGGGGGCTCGTTGGGCCGAGGATGCGGTGGAGAGTTGAATCTTCCGTGAGCGCAAAGCCGGATCTCGGCGAGCATCGATCCGGCCCGCCTCACGAAGGTCGTCGCCCGCTCGCGCAGGTCCGGGTGGCTGACGCTGAAGATGGAAGTGGTCTTGCCGACAAGAATGCCGGCCGAAGGACCGTTCGCGCGCATCGGCATCGGACACATCCGGCCAGCATACGCCAGCGGGGATGGACGCGATCGTCTCTGAGGATCTCGGGAAAAGGCGAAGCCTTGGGAAATCAAACTGGTCGGAGTGGCAGGATTTGAACCTGCGACCCCCACGTCCCGAACGTGGGTACGTTCGGTGTCCGTCCCCGCGGGGGTTTCGGTTTCCCCTCTACACCGCGACTGGTTTCGCATTCGTTCATTCACGTTCATGCGCCGCAATCCGTGGCCGTCGGGACCAAACCTGTGGCCGACATGTGGCCCGAGAACGTTTGTGGACCGCCGCCGTGACAGTGCCAAGGCCCCTCCGCACCCGCCCGGGCTTGCCCTTGGGCTCCGACGGCGCGAGGTTCGGTGCATGCCTGATCGTCCCGGCCGCCCCGGTGAACGCGTTGCCGACCTCTACCCCATCGAGGACGGCCCCGGATCCGGGCGCCTCGTCGAGCTCACCGTGCGCGTGCTCGTGGGGACCGAGCGGTCGACCGTCATCGTGGCCGACCCGGTGACGGGGAGGGCCCTTGCCCACCAGGTCGTCCCGCACGGGGCGGAGGCTGACACGGCGGCCGCCGCGGTTGCGTCCCTAGTGGAGGACAGGATCGCAGGGGGAGCGCCGAGATGGCTGATACGACCGAAGCCCGCCCGTCCCGAGAGGAGCGCCTCGCGCGGCTGTCCCCCGAGGACCGCGCCGCCGTCGAGGTCTGGAGCCTCGGCCGCCGGGCACGGGACCTGGCCGCCGCCGGGGATCCGGACGCGCCCGCGGCGGAGGCGGCCTTCTGGGAGGCGGAGGCCGCCGCGATCGAGGCCGAGATCCTGATGCGGCGGGTCAACGTCGAGGACCTGAAGGCCCGGTACCCGGTGCTCGCCCGGGACGCCGAGGTCACCGTCGGCGTGGGCTGGCAGCCGATCCTGGAAGCCCTGTTCGATCGGCTCGCCGGCATGAGCGTCGTCGTCCCCCTCGTCCGGGAGAAGTTCGGCGGGCTCGACGCCAAGTTCTACCCGGTCGGTGCCTGGGTCCATGCGGAGTTCGACGCCATGGACGGGATCAAGGAACCGGTTAGGGAGGCGGCGCTTCGGACCTGCGAGGCCTGCGGGGCGCCGGGCACCATGCGGCGGGACGGCCGGTGGCGGACCCGGTGCGATCGGCATGCCGCCATGTGAAACCAGATTAAGACGGATCGCCGTTTCTGTCTTAATCCGGTTTCAAATGGGAGAGCCCCTCCGGCCTACTGTTGCTGGGCTACCCAAAGGTTGTCAGTGGGACGGGGGTATCTGACAGCGCTGAAGGCATTTGATGGCAGTTCCCTGTCAAATCAGGCTTTGCAGCGGATATGAGAGCATTGACGCGGACGCCTCGACGGCGATGCGGGCGGCTCAGGCCGCCGCCACAACCGGAAGCTCTTCGAGCCGGGTCGTGTACCGGGGGGAGCGCATCTCGAACTTTGTCGACCAGTCCCGCTTGGGCGCAAACCCTGCCGTGCCTGGTACGACCGCTCCCCGTCCGAAGCGGCGATTGCAGGCGTCGAGCGCCTCCATAAGAGCCGCGCCCATCTCGCGGTCGATCTGTCCTAGGCCGGGCATGGCTCGCTGCGACGAGACGAGAGGCGCCAAGTCGGTCGTCACGACCCCGGCCTTGGAATAGCGGTACCCGTCCCGCCACGTCTTCCGGACGCCGTGGGTCGCGGCCTTCACGAGCGCGAGCGAGTCGTTGGTCGCTTCCGGCAACGTGACGACGGTCGAGACCGAGCGCTGTGGCCGGCCCCGGTCGTGCTCCGAGGTGTGAAAGAAGACCGTGACGTGGTTGGTCGCCAACCCTTCGCGCCGGAGCTTCTCGCCGAGCCTGGACGCATGCGTCGCCACGGCCTGCTCCATGGTGGCCCGGTCCTCGACCCGTTCCGAGAAGGACCGGGTGACCGCGCAGCCCTTCCGGGTCGCCGCCAACGTCTCCAGGTCGAGGCAGGCCGTCCCGCGCAGCTCGTGCACAAGGCGCTCGCCCACGACAGTCATGGCCATGCGGGCGGCGCGCGGGTCGAGGTCGCGCACGTCCGCGGCGCTGTCGCATCCCAGCGCCTCCAGGCGCCGGGCGTTCGCCGGGCCCACCCCCCAGATGTCGGCCACCGGCACCCGGATGATCCAATGGTCGTACTGCTCGGGATCGGTCAGGTCGCACACGCCCCCCAGCGCGGGATTTTTTTTCGCGATGTGGTTGGCGAGCTTCGCGAGGGTCTTCGTGGAGCCGATCCCGACGCAGGTGGGGATCCCCGTCCAGGCCCTGACGGTCTCGCGCATGTCTCGGCAGAGGATCGCCCGCTCGGCAGGGCGCACATCCGAGATGTCCAAAAAACTCTCGTCGATGGAGTAGATTTCGATGCGGGGGGAGAACCCCTGGTAGACGGCGTTCACCCGGGCGGACATGTCGCCGTAGAGGGCGTAGTTCGAGGAGTAGACCCGCACGCCCTTCTGCCGGCACATGTGGCGGATCTTGAACCACGGCTCGCCCATGCCGATGCCGAGCGCCTTGGCCTCGTTGGTCCGGGCGATGGCGCAGCCGTCGTTGTTCGACAGCACGATCACCGGCAGCTTCGCCAGGCGCGCATCGAAGACCCGCTCGCACGAGCAGTAGAAGCTGTTGCCGTCCGAGAGGGCGTAGGCCCGGGCGCTCATTCCGAGCGGCGCCTCGGGCTCACCGAGCTGGAGACCACGCCCCAGACCTCGATGACGGCGTCGGGCGAGAGCCGGAACTCCGGGAAGCGCGGGTTGGCGAAATGCAGGGTCACCCGGGGGCCCTGGCGCTTCCAGACCTTGAAGGAGCGCTCGCCGTCGATGTCGACCACGACGACGTCGCCGTTGCGCGGGGTCAGCGAGCGGTCGACGACGGCGAGATCCCCGTCGTGCAGGCGGGCCAGCAGCATGCTGTCTCCGGCCACGCGCACCAGGAAGGTCGCCGGCCGGCTCACGATCAGCAGGCGCTGGAGGTCGATCTCCTCCTCGATGAAATCGTCGGCCGGGCTGGGGAAGCCGGCCCGCACGGGCGTCGCCAGGAGGGGGACCGGCATGGGGAAGCCGATAACGACGTCGTAGACCTGCATGCCCGCGCTCCGCGAATCCTTCGGAACAAAAGCAGAACACATTGGCCGGGTTCCGCACAAGCGGCCACGCTTGCGGCGACGGAAATAGGGGGCAACCTATGGACGGACCCTGGAACGGTCTACGTCACCCGGAGGGAGCCGTGCGCGTGTCCCGTGATACGGACCCACCCCGCACGCAGGCAGGCTCGGCGCCGCTCCATCGTGTCAAAGAAGACACACGAAGCGGGCGACGACCCGGGACGTACCGGTACGCTTAACCTAAGCGCCAACCCGCACGTCGAGCGCGCTGGCTGAAGCTTTCCAACGGGGGTATGCTAATCAGCGTATTCGTGAACGGCAAGGCATCATCCATGACCCCGGCGACCTTCGGGTCTTACATCGTCAGCCAACGCAAGGCGAAGGGCATAAGCCAGAAGGACCTTGCGGCCCGCATCGCGCGGGAGGAGGACGGCAAGCCCATTTCCGCGCAATACCTGAACGACATCGAGCGGGATCGCCGCAATCCCACTTCCGACCACATCATCACCCAGTTCGCGACCGCGCTGGACGTCTCGCCGGAGTACCTTTTCTATCTGGCCGGAACCCTGCCGAAGTATGCGCGCGATGCGGGCGTCAGTCCCGAGACGGCCACCCAGATCATCAGCGCGTTCAGGAAAAGCGGCGGGTAGGGGAGCGGCCATGGTGATGATGGTGCCGGACGAGACGAGGCGGTTCCGCAGGCGGCCGCACTTCAGGCAGGAGGAGATCGATCGCGAATGCGAGACGCTCGTGGCCGGTTTCCTCATGCGCCACAGGGGCAAGGTCGAGTACCCGATCTCGACCGATGACCTGACCGTGCTCATCGAGCAGCATGTCGACGTGTTGGACGTCTACGCCGACCTCACGCCGGACGGACACGACGTCGAGGGGGTGACCCGCTTCAAGAGCGGCGCGATCCCCGACATCGAGATCTCCAAGCCCCTGTCGACCGATACCCGCCGCGAGAACCGGTACAGGACGACGCTGGCGCACGAGCTTGGGCATGTCCGTCTCCACGACGGGCTTTTCCAGGCGGCCTTCACTCCCGGCGACATGTTCGAACATGCCCGCGAGCATCGCCTGGTCTGCAAGCGCGATACGATGCTCGATGCGCCGAAAGGCGACTGGCTCGAATGGCAGGCCTGCTACGCCTCGGGCAGCTACCTCATGCCCGTCGGCGCGATCCGGGGCCTGCTCGCACCCATCCTCGCCGCCCAGGACGCCCTGGCGCCGTACCAGGTCGGCGAGGGCGTATCCGATGCGATGATCGAGGCGCTGCGGGCTCGTTTCCAGGTCTCAAGGGACGCGGCACGCGTGCGCCTCCTGAAGCTGAACTACATCAGTTCCACGCCCAGGGTCCCGACGCTTTTCGGCTGACCCCGTTCGTTCGAACGGGGCTGTTGACTCCTTCCTCAGACCCGAACTACGCTGATCAGCATATCGGCGATTCGGCATAGCGAGATGCGGTCGTCGGAGCGGCGCGCCCCGATAGCGGCGGGCCTGGCCCCTCGTACCGAAAGAACGACATGAACCGCATGACGCCGAACTTCGAGACCGATCCCCTTGCGGAACCGCTCGATGCCCTCCTCATCGATATCGCCGTGCGCGTGCAGCTTCCGCCGGGATTGCACGAAAAGGCGTGCGGACGCGGCGAATCGGTCTGCAAGCACATGGAACGCGACGGGAGCTCCCTGAAGGACCGGGTCCGGCGCTTCTATCCGCAGGGGTCGATGGCCATCGACGCCACCATCTCCACGCGAGGGACGGACGAGGAGTACGACCTCGACTACGTCGCGGAACTCGACGTCCACCACGAGGCTCCCCCCGGGGCGGTCCTCGACCTCGTCCACGCGGCCCTGCGCGACTACCCGACCTCCAAACCGGTCGAGCGTCAGACCCGGTGCGTCACGGTCTTCTTCGCCGACGGCATGCACGTCGACGTCACCCCATCCTCGCTCCTGCCGCATGGGGCGGAACGGGAAAGCCACATTTTCCATAGCAGTCCCGACAGGCCCTCGCACGAAGGGCGGCACGTGCCGATGAACGCCTACGGGTTCGGCGGCTGGTACAACCAGCTCACGCCCGTCGAACGTCGCTTCGCCGATGCCGTCAACCGGCGGATCTACGAGGCCGCCGGCATCGAGATCCGTGCCGACGCCCAGTTCGACGAGGTCCCAGGCCAAGTGCCGCTGATCGTCAAAAGCGTGACCACCGTCGCGCTCCAGTTGCTCAAGAGGCATCGCAACGTAATCTACGCGGGCTTCGAGGGCCGCATCCCGCCGTCGGTGATGCTGAGCTGCATCGCCGGCCATTCGGCGAGCCCCGGCACACCGCTTTCCGACATAGTGATCCGGCTGTGCCGCACGATCGCGCGGATGATCCACGCCGCCTCGGCCAGGCGGGAGAAGGTCTCGGTCGTGAACCCCGTCTATGCCGACGACCGGTTCACCGATCGCTGGCCCGAGAACCTCGGGCAGCAGGACGGATACGCCGCACATCTCACCAGGCTCGCCGACGGTCTGGAAGCCATCCGCCGGGGGGCCTCCCTGGAGGATGCGCAGGATTGGCTGCGCCTTCAATTCGGGGACTCCGTCGTCTCCCGATCGATGAAGGCGTTCAACCTGCGGCTCGGCAGCGGCATCCGCCACTCCGCGCAGGCCTACACGCCCCGCGGCGCCCTCTACGTGCCGAGCGCACCCCGCATCATCGGAGCCGGGGCGGCTTCCGCTTCGATGCCGGCCGCGGCGCGCGCCCATACCTTCATGGGGGACCTCCGGCGGTGAAAGGCTTCCCGAGCATCGCCGACCAGGCCGCCGCTATGCTGCGGCTCTGGCCCTCCTTCCGCATGCACCGGATCGACGATCGGTCCGCGACTTGGAGCGGGCCGATGCGACCCCTCATGGCGCGCTACGAGATCGAGGTCCTCTACAGGGTTCCCCTCATCGTCGAGAGGTTCGCTCTCCTGCGCCAGCAGCCGAGGGTGCGTGTCGTCTCGCCGGAACTCAGGCGTCGGAACGGCGACCCCGAGGGAAAACTGCCCCACGTCTATTGGGACGCCCGGGACAATCCGAGCCTGTGCCTGTTCGACTTCGAGACCTCCCAGTGGACGCCCTTCGACCTGATCGCCGAGACGACGTTGCGTTGGTCCGTGGATTGGCTGGTTTGCTACGAGGGATGGAGAGCGACCGGCGAATGGACCGGCGGCGGACGTCACCTCCAACTCGCACGGGCAGGGAACTGACATGACTTACGTTCCGCCCCGGCGTTCCGACGACACCCACCAAGGCCGCCGGATCCGCCAACCATGGCCCGCCGACAGGCCCTTCCGCATCCTCTCGATCGATGGCGGGGGGATCTGCGGCATCCTTCCGGCCTCGGTCCTGGCCGAACTCGAACACCGCTTCCTCGGCGGCAGGTCGATCGCCGGCCATTTCGACATGATCGCCGGAACGAGCACCGGCGGCATCATCGCCCTTGGCCTCGCCCATGGCCGGACGGCCGGCGACGTGCGCGACATCTACGTCGAACGTGGATCGAACATCTTCCCGCCACCCACCCGGGTCGGCCGCATCGTGCGATCGCTGCGGCGAACCCATCGCTACGCATACGACCGCGCGCCGCTGGAGGAGGAGCTGCTCCGGATCTTCGGCGACGCCCCCTTCGGCGATGCACGGACGAGACTTTGCATCCCCTCGTTCGAAGGTCGGCATGGGGAGCCATGGATCTTCAAGACGCCGCATCATCCGGATTACCGGAAGGACCGCTTCGAACGCATGGTGAAGGTCGGCCTCTCGACCGCCGCCGCCCCAACCTACTTCGAGGCGCTTCCGAACAACGGCTACGTGATGGTCGACGGCGGTCTTTGGGCCAATAACCCGGTCATGAACGCGCTCGTCGACGCGCTCGCGTGCTACGATGTCGGGCGAGGCCAGATCGAGATCCTCAGCCTCGGCTGCGGCGAGACGGCGTTCACGGTCGACCAGGCGAAGGCGCGGGGCGGCCTCTTCCAGTGGAAGGGGGTCATCCTCGCGGCGATGCGGGCGCAGTCCCACAACGCCCTCGGCCAGGCCGGCCTCCTCGTCGGCAAGGACCGGGTCATGCGGATCGATGCGCCCGAGAGCTCGAACGCGATCGCCCTGGACGATCATCGCCGGGCCACCGCGGAGCTTCCGGCCATGGCCCGATCCCTCGTCGAGGCGTCGGGCCGCGAGATCGCGAGGGTCTTCCTCGGCGACGAGGCGGCTCCCTATACCCCCTGTCCCCTCCCTCTCTAGGAGGGCCCCCGGCCGAGGGTCGGCCATTCCGGGTCCGCGCGTCACGATGCGGGCGGTCGGCCATCCGGCAGGTCCAGCCGCCCGCGCAGCCGTCCCATCTCCGCCTCCGCCACGCCGAGCCGAGCCGGACCGGGCCGGGCCGGGCCGGGCCAGGGCCTCGTCCGACGCCCGCATCCGCGCGGCAATCGTTTCCCGCTGCCGGAATTAGAAAAGGCGGACCGAGCATTCAGGTTGGTGGTTGTCACGATCATGAAGGGCAGGCGAACAAGGCAGGGGAAGCGGTAGGATACGGGCGGAACCCCCGCGCGCTTCCGGCTGCGGCCG
The DNA here is from genome assembly GCF_979253015.1 of Methylobacterium sp. AC433. Classification (NCBI taxonomy): domain Bacteria; kingdom Pseudomonadati; phylum Pseudomonadota; class Alphaproteobacteria; order Hyphomicrobiales; family Methylobacteriaceae; genus Methylobacterium; species Methylobacterium sp. AC433. The sequence goes on from NZ_CEEDBN010000005.1 coordinate 124,979, forward strand.
GACCCACCACCCATGCCGAAGTCGCCTCGCTCCTCGAGCGTGGACGGGCCAATGGATGAGACCGCGTTGCGCCTCCGGGCCTTTTTCGACCTGCACCGGGAGTGGCCCGAAACCGGTCAGGATCCAGCCGCGCACACCCGCAGGTCCGCATACCGGGCGAAGGCCTATGCCTGCCGGATGTTGATGCGACGGACGGCGCCGCAGGACGTGGGACGGGGCGACGACCTTTCGCGGGCGTGCCCGCAGCGCCTATGGCATGGGTTCACCAACGACGGGCGAACCTCGTCGTCGACCGTCGTCAGATTCTGATCTGGGACCCGATCTCCACGGCGCGGTCGACCGGGATGCGGAAATAGCGCGACGCGTCCGTGGCCGCCTGTGCCATCGCGATGTAGATCCGGTCCTGCCAGACCGGCATCCCGGTCTCCGACGACGCCACCAGGACGCGCCGGGTCAGGAAGTAGGATAGCTCGCCCCTGTCCAGGCCGGCCTGCGCCAACGCCGCCGGAAGGTCGGGGAGTTCCATGAACCCGAACCGGACGCTGGCCCGGCTGACGGTCTCAGACAACTGCTCGACCCGGACGCGCTCCCCGCCGACGATGCGCGGCGTATCCTCCGTCACGACCGTCACGATGATGTTCTCCGCGTGAAGTACGCGGTTGTGCCTTACGTTGTGCAGCAGGGCGCCGGGCGTGTCGCCGAGCGTGCCGGTCAGGAAGACGGCCGTTCCAGGCACGCGCTGGATCGTCCCGTTCGTGGCCGTCCCGATGAAGTCGGAGAGGGGGAGACGGTCGCGGTGGATCTCCCTGGTGATGAAGAGGGAGCCGGTGCGCCACGTCCACATCATCGTCACGAGCACAGCACCCACCAGCAGGGGAAGCCAGCCCCCGTCGAGGAGCTTGAGGGCGTTGCCCGTCAGGAACACGCCCTCGATGAGCAGGAACGGCGCCAGGACCAAGGCCGCGACCGCCGGCGACCACTTCCACGCCTTCCACGCCACGACGAAGACCAGCGCCGTCGTGATGACCATGTTGCCGGTGACCGCGATCCCGTAGGCCGCAGCCAGTGCGGTGGAGGACTTGAACAGCACCACCAGGAAGACGACCGCCACGAGCAGCCACCAATTCACCTGCGGGATGTAGATCTGGCCCCTCTCAGTCTCGGAGGTACGCAGGACCCGCATGCGCGGCAGCAGCCCCAGCTGCATCGCCTGCTGGGTGATGGAGAACGCCCCCGTGATGACCGCCTGGCTCGCGATGACGGTGGCCATCGTGGCCAGCAGCACCATCGGGACCAGGGCCCAGGATGGGTAGAGCAGGAAGAATGGGTTCTCCATGTTCTCCGGGTGGGCGAGCAGCATGGCGCCCTGTCCGAGGTAGTTGAGGGCGAGGGCCGGAAAGACGAGGCCGAACCATGCCGTCCGGATCGGCCCTCCGCCGAAATGGCCCATGTCCGCGTACAGCGCCTCTGCGCCGGTGACGGCGAGGAACACGGCGCCGAGGACCAGCAGGCTCGCGCTTCCGTGGCCTAGGAGGAAGCTCACGCCGTACGCCGGATTGAAGGCATGGAGGATGCCGGGTTCGCCGGCGAGATGGATCAAGCCGCCAACCGCCATGGCAAGGAACCAAAGGGCCGTGATGGGGCCAAAGAACGTGGCAACCCGGGCGGTCCCATGGCTCTGGACGACGAAGACGCCGATCAGGATGGCCAGGCTGAGTGGCAGCACGAAGGGTTCGAAGGTCGGCGTGACGAGCTTCAGGCCCTCGACCGCGGACAGGACGGAGATGGCCGGGGTGATGATGGCGTCGCCGTAGAACAAGGCTGCGCCGGCCATGCCGATCAGGATGACGGCCCCGCCCTGGTGGCCAAGTGCGCGTTGCGCCAGGGCGACGAGGGACAGCGTGCCGCCCTCGCCGTCGTTGTCCGCCCGCAGGACGATCAGCACGTACTTGACGGTCACGATGAGGATCAGCGCCCACAGGATCAGCGAGATCACGCCCAGGATGATCTCGCGGGTCAGCGCATGGTGCCCTGCGCCACCGGTGGCCGCATGGAGCGACTCCTTCAGAGCGTAGAGCGGGCTGGTGCCGATGTCGCCGTAGACCACCCCGACGGAACCGAGGGTGAGGGTCCAAAAGCCGGCTCCCGGCGCATGTCCAGTCCCGGCCTCCGATGGCCTCGGCGATGGGACGGGGGTCGTGACGCTGGTGGGCATGGGTCGTGTCCCTTGGCTTGGCCACCGGTCATCACCGCGGCCCGGCTATAACGGCCAAGCCTCCAGGATTGTTCGTCGCCCGCGCAAGCGCCGTCGCCCTGGCGGTCGAACCGAAATCCTTATGCGAATGTCCATCGGTCCATCTCGATCCCTTATGCGGGTTCGAGGATGTTCGCCTGCCTTATCCGCGGCGCAGGGTCGAACCATCTCCATGAACGTCTTCGTACGACGCCAAGCCCCGACGGAGCCGCTGCCGTCCCGGCAAGAGGCGCCACGTGACGAACGCCATTCCTTCGACCGGCAACCGACGCGGGACCGACTTCGCAACATCCGCTCGCAGTGCCGTACCTGCGGCGTGCGCTTCCACGGCTTCCACCTCGGCAACGACGGCGTCGTCCAGGCTGACCGCTCCGTATGGAGGGCGGCCTGTCCGAGATCCGTGCAAGCCGAGTGCCCCGTCGGCTGCCCGGAGCTTCGCCAGGCATTGCGCCGATCGACCCTGATTTCGGAATGAGCCGACGTCGGCTGTTTCCGCCGGGAATACCGAGGAAGGCGACGCGGCGGGTCATGGTCCCGGCGATCCTGATGAGATCCTTATAAGATCGCCCTCTCGTCCCTCTCGAACCCTAATGCGGTTCCGGGCCACATCAAGGTCATGAGCGCGACCGGTCATGGCACCGGTCCGCCGAACCGAAACGGACGCACCATGCTCGATCTGACCTTCATCGCCGTGGGGCTCGCCTTCTTCGGCCTGGCCGCCGGCTACGCCGCCCTTTGCGAACGCCTCTGAGGGACCTGCCATGACCCTCGACCTCACCCTCGGCGCCCTCGTGACCCTCGGGCTGCTCGGCTACCTAACCTACGCCCTCGTCCGCCCCGAGCGGTTCTGAAGGAACACCTCCCATGACCCTCAACGGCTGGTTCCAGATCGCGCTGTTCTGCGCGGTCGTCGTCGCGCTCGCACGCCCCCTCGGCGGCTACATGACCCGCGTGTTCACGGGTGAGCGAACCCTCCTGTCTCCCGTCCTCGCGCCCGTCGAGCGTGGGCTCTACCGCGTCGCCGGCATCAACGCCTCGCAGGAGCAGCACTGGCTGGCCTACGCCCTGACCATGCTGACCTTCCACGTCCTCGGCTTCCTCGCCCTGTACGGGCTTCTGCGCTTCCAGGCGGTGCTGCCGTTCAATCCGGACGGGCAGTCGGCGGTCGCGCCCGACCTCGCCTTCAACACGTCGACGAGCTTCGTCACCAACACCAACTGGCAGTCCTACGGCGGCGAGACGACGATGTCGTACCTCACCCAGATGCTGGGGCTGACCCACCAGAACTTCCTGTCGGCGGCCACCGGCATCGCGCTCGCCGTCGCCCTCGTGCGCGGCTTCTCCCGGGCCTCGGCCAAGACCGTGGGCTCGTTCTGGGTCGATCTGACCCGGACCACCCTCTACGTGCTGCTGCCGCTCTGCATGGTGCTGACCCTGTTCTACGTCTGGCAGGGCATTCCGCAGACGCTCGGCGGTGCCGTCGAGGCGACGACCCTGGAAGGCGCCAAGCAGACCCTGGCGGTCGGCCCGGTGGCGAGCCAGGTCGCGATCAAGATGCTCGGCACCAACGGCGGTGGCTTCTTCAACGTCAACGCCGCGCACCCGTTCGAGAACCCGACCACGCTGTCGAACTTCGTCCAGATGGTCTCGATCTTCGCCATCGGCGCGGCGATGACCAACGTCTTCGGCCGCATGGTCGGCGACGAGCGCCAGGGCTGGGCCATCCTGTCCGCCATGGGCGTGCTGTTCCTCGCCGGAACCGCGGTGGTCTATTGGGCTGAGAGCGCAGGCAGTCCCGTCCTCAATTCCTTCAGCCTCACCGGGGGAAACATGGAGGGCAAGGAGGTCCGCTTCGGCATCGTCGCGTCCGCCCTGTTCGCGGCGGTGACCACGGCGGCGTCCTGCGGCGCGGTCAATGCCATGCACGACAGCTTCACGGCGCTCGGCGGCATGATCCCGATGATCAACATGCAGCTCGGCGAGATCATCGTCGGCGGCGTCGGCGCCGGCCTCTACGGCATCCTGGTCTTCGTCATCGTGACGATCTTCGTGGCCGGGCTGATGGTCGGCCGGACCCCCGAGTATCTCGGCAAGAAGATCGAGGGCCGCGAGGTCAAGATGGCGATGCTCGCCATCCTATGCCTGCCGCTGATAATGCTCGGCTTCACCGCGCTGGCCACCGTGGTCGCCGCCGGCCTCGCCGGGCCCGCCAACGCCGGCCCGCACGGCTTCTCGGAGATCCTCTACGCCTTCACCTCGGCGGCGGCCAACAACGGCTCAGCCTTCGGCGGGCTCACGGCGAACACGGCTTTCTACAACACGACGCTGGGTATCGGCATGCTCTTCGGGCGGTTCTTCGTGATCGTCCCGGCGCTCGCCATCGCGGGGTCGTTGGCGGCCAAGAAGACGGTTCCGGCCTCCGCGGGGACGTTCCCGACCCACGGCGGCCTGTTCGTCGGGCTCCTCGTCGGCGTGATCCTCATCGTCGGCGGACTGACGTTCTTCCCCACCCTGGCCCTCGGGCCGATCGTCGAGCACCTCGCCGGCGGCCTTGGTCAGACCTTCGCGGCGGGAGGCTGAGATGCAACTCGCCATGCTGCCATCCCGCAACCGCGCCGCGATGCGGCGCGCCCTGGCCCGTCACAGGCCGCGGTCCCAGCCCTGGAGCCGGATCGAGCGCAACCGAAAGGACATTCGGCTTTCGGACGTCATCCTCGCCATGCTCGGCCTGGCCATGCTCGGCGCCCTCGGCCTGATGGCCGGGGTCGCCCTCGTCGGCGATGCGCTCGCACCTTGAACCCCGCTCCACGGCGCGGGACCGCGCCGACCCTGAAGACGTCTTCCAATCGGACACCCGCAATGGCCCGCCCAAATTCCACCAGCCTGTTCAGCGCCGCTCTCGTCGGTCCGGCGCTCATCGGCGCCCTGACCAAGCTCGACCCACGCAAGATGATCAAGAACCCGGTCATGTTCGTGGTCGAGGTCGTGGCCGCGCTGACCACCGTCCTGTTCATCCGTGACGTAGCGACCGGCGGGGCGAACCTCGCCTTCTCCGGCCAGATCATCCTCTGGCTGTGGTTCACCGTGCTGTTCGCCAACTTCGCCGAGGCCATCGCCGAGGGACGCGGCAAGGCCCAGGCCGACAGCCTCCGGCGCACCCGCACCGAGACCATGGCCAAGCGCCTGAAGGGCGCCGGCCGGGAGTTCGAGACCATCCCCGGCAACGACCTCAAGGTCGGCGACGTGGTGCTGGTCGAGGCCGGCGACATCATCCCGTCGGACGGCGAGGTGATCCTCGGCGTCGCCTCGGTCAACGAGGCCGCAATCACGGGTGAATCAGCACCGGTGATCCGGGAATCCGGCGGCGACCGCTCGGCGGTCACCGGTGGCACCCAGGTGCTCTCCGACGAGATCCGGGTGCGGATCACCGCCGCCGCCGGCTCGACCTTCGTCGACCGGATGATCGCCCTGGTGGAGGGTGCCTCGCGACAGAAGACCCCGAACGAGATCGCGCTCAACATCCTGCTCGCGGGCCTGACCATCATCTTCGTCTTCGCCGTCGCCTCGATCCCGAGCTTCGCCTCCTATGCCGGCGGATCGATCCCGCTCATCGTGCTCGTCGCACTGTTCGTCACCCTGATCCCCACCACCATCGGGGCGCTCCTGTCCGCCATCGGCATCGCCGGCATGGACCGCCTTGTGCGCTTCAACGTCCTTGCCATGTCGGGGCGCGCCGTCGAGGCGGCTGGCGACGTCGATACCCTGCTGCTGGATAAGACCGGCACGATCACGCTGGGCAACCGGCAGGCCATCGAGTTCCGTCCCGTCCGCGGCGTATCCGAGCAGGACCTCGCCGACGCCGCCCAGTTGGCATCGCTGGCCGACGAGACCCCGGAGGGTCGCTCCATCGTGGTGCTGGCCAAGGAGAAGTACGGCATCCGCGCCCGCGACATGGGAAGCCTCAACGCCACCTTCGTGCCGTTCACCGCCCAGACCCGGATGAGCGGCGTCGACCTCGACGGTTCCTCCATCCGCAAGGGCGCCGTCGATTCCATCATCGCGTCGGTGAGCCAGCAGCCGATGGCCACACGCGGATCGAGCGCGGCCCTGGCCTACAGCCCCGGCGTCGCCGACGAGGCCGTGCGCGAGATCCAGTCCATTGCCGAGGACGTGGCCAAGGCGGGCGGCACCCCGCTCGCCGTGACGCGGGACGGCCGGCTTCTCGGCGTCGTCTACCTCAAGGACATCGTGAAGGGCGGCATACGCGAGCGCTTCGCGGAGCTGCGCCAGATGGGCATCCGTACGGTGATGATCACCGGCGACAACCCCATGACCGCCGCCGCCATCGCGGCGGAGGCCGGCGTCGACGACTTCCTCGCCCAGGCCACCCCGGAGGACAAGCTCGCGCTGATCCGCAAGGAGCAGTCCCAGGGCAAGCTCGTCGCCATGTGCGGCGACGGCACCAACGACGCCCCGGCGCTGGCCCAGGCCGATGTCGGTGTCGCGATGAACACCGGCACGGTGGCGGCCCGCGAGGCCGGCAACATGGTCGACCTCGACAGCGACCCGACAAAGCTCATCGAGATCGTCGGCATCGGCAAGCAGCTCCTGATGACCCGCGGGGCACTGACCACCTTCTCCATCGCCAACGACGTGGCCAAGTATTTCGCCATCATCCCGGCCATGTTCCTGGTGCTCTACCCGCAGCTCCAGGCCCTCAACGTCATGGGCCTCGCCTCGCCCGAGAGCGCGATCCTCTCGGCCATCATCTTCAACGCCCTCATCATCGTCGTCCTGATCCCGCTGGCGCTGAAGGGCGTGTCCTACCGGGCGGTCGGCGCCGGGGCGCTGCTGCGCCGGAACCTCCTGATCTACGGGCTCGGCGGCATCCTCGTGCCCTTCGTCGGCATCAAGGCGATCGACCTCGCGGTCACCGCCCTGCACCTCGTCTGAGCCGTCCCCGCCGATCACCTCTTGGAGCATCGCCATGTTGAACCAGCTTCGCCCCGCCTTCGTCCTTCTGATCGCCCTGACGGCGATGACGGGCCTCGCCTACCCCCTCGCGATGACCGGCATCGCGGGGGCGATCTTCCCGGCCAAGGCCGCCGGCAGCCTGATCGAGCGCGACGGCAAAGTCGTCGGCTCCAGCCTGATCGGGCAGTCCTTCACGCAAGACGGATACTTCCACGGTCGTCCCTCGGCCACGAGCGCCGCCGATCCGGCCGACGCCACCAAGACCGTGCCGTCGCCCTACAACGCAGCGAACTCATCTGGCTCCAACCTCGGGCCGACGAGCGCGGCCCTGGCCGAGCGGGTCAAAGGCGACCTCGACGCCCTGAAGGCCGAGAACCCTAGTGCCACCGTGCCGGTCGACCTCGTGACGGCGAGCGGCTCGGGCCTCGATCCCGACATCTCGCCCGAGGCAGCCCTGTTCCAGGTTCCCCGGGTCGCCAAAGCGCGCAATCTGCCCGAGGATCGGGTGCGCTCCCTGGTGGGGGCCCAGGTCCAGGGTCGCTTCCTCGGTATCCTCGGAGAGCCCCGCGTGAACGTGCTCGCCCTGAACCTCGCCTTGGACGGTTCAGACTCGAAGTAAGCCAGCCTCATGACAGGCCGCCCCATGCCGACGCCCCTGCGCGAACCCGACCGTCCCTCGCCCGACGCCCTGCTGCAGGCCGCGCGTCGGGAGGAAGGCGGACGGGGTCGCCTCAAGATCTTCCTCGGGGCGGCCCCGGGGGTTGGCAAGACATACGAGATGCTCACCGTCGGCCGGGCGAGGCTGAAGGCCGGCACCGACGTGGTCGTCGGTGTGGTCGAGACCCACGGGCGCGCCGAGACCCTGGCGCTCGTCGAGGGGTTCGAGGTGCTCGGCCGGCGCTCGGTCGCGTACCACGGCACGGCGCTCGACGAGATGGACCTCGACGGATTGCTGGCCCGAAGGCCCGCCCTGGCGCTCGTGGACGAGCTCGCCCACACCAACGCGCCGGGCTCGCGCCACCCCAAGCGCTACCAGGACGTCGAGGAACTGCTGGACGCCGGCATCGACGTCTACACCACCCTCAACATCCAGCACGTCGAGAGTCTGAATGATGTCGTCGCGCAGATCACCCGCATCCGGGTGCGCGAGACCGTGCCCGACGGCGTCCTCGACCGGGCGGACGACATCGAGGTGGTGGACCTCAACCCGGACGACCTGATCCAGCGCCTGCGCGACGGCAAGGTCTACGTGAAGGGCAACGCCGAGCGCGCGCTCAAGCACTACTTTTCGCGGGGCAACCTGACGGCCCTGCGCGAACTCGCGTTACGCCGCACCGCCGACCGGGTCGACGACGAGCTCCTGAGCCACATGCGGGCCAACGCCATCGCGGGCCCGTGGGGCGCCGGCGAGCGCGTCCTGGTATGCGTCAGCGAGGATCCCCGCTCCGCCGGCCTCGTGCGCCATGCCAAGCGGCTCGCCGACCGGCTGCACGCGCCCTGGACCGCCATCACGGTCGAGGGTCCCCGCAGCCTGTCACTCGACGAGGCCGCCCGCGACCGCATCGCCGACACCCTCCGCCTCGCCGACCGCCTCGGCGGCGATGCCGTCACGCTTCCGGGCGGTCGACGCGTCGCCGACGACATCCTTGCCTACGCCCGTTCGACCAACGTCAACCACATCATCCTCGGCAAGGCCGACCGGTCGAAGCTGTTCGAGCTCCTCAACGGCTCGGTGGTGCACGACATCGTCCGGCACTCGGGCAACATCAGCATCCACGTCATCACCGGCGAAGCGGCGAAGGCCGATCCGGTCCCCCCGAAGACGGTCGCCACGGCTCCGGCCAAGCCGCCCTTCGCACCAGTGCCCTACGTCGTCGGTGTCCTCGCCACCGCCGTGGCCCTCGGGCTCGCCCTCTTGGTCGAACCGTATCTCGGCGTCGAGAACGCCGATCTCATCCTTCTCACCGCCATCGTCGCCGTCGCCGTACGGTTCGGCCTGGGACCGTCGCTGGCCGTCGTCGTCATCGCCTCGCTCTCCTACAACTTCTTCTTCCTGCCGCCGGTCTACACCCTCACCATCGCCGACCCGACCAACGTCGCCGCGTTCCTGCTGTTCACGGTGGTCGCCGTGGCGGTCTCGAACCTCGCGTCGCGGTCCCGCCGCGAGGCGGTGGTCTCGCATGGCCGGGCCCGGGCCACGGAACGCCTCTACGGCTTCAGCCGCAAGCTCTCCGGCTGCGGCACCCTCGACGACGTACTCTGGGCGACCTCCGCCCAGGTCGCCGCCATGCTTCGGGTCCGGGTTGTCGTCCTTCTCCCCGATCAGGGAGCGGTCTCCGTCCGGGCCGGCTTCCCACCCGAGGACACCCTCGACGCGGCCGACCTCGGCGCGGCCAAGTGGGCCTTCGACAACGAGCGACCCGCCGGCAGGGGCGCCGACACCCTGCCCGGCGCCAAGCGGCTGTTCCTGCCGATGCGGACGGGGCGCGGCATCGTCGGCGTGATCGGCCTCGACGCCGACGGCACGGGTCCCATCCTCTCGCCCGAGGACCGCCGCCTGTTCGACGCGCTCGCCGACATGGCGGCGCTCGCCGTCGAGCGGGTCCGGCTGGTGGAGGATCTCGACCGGGCCGAGCGCGCCGCCGAGACCGACCGCCTGCGCCAGGCCCTGCTCACCTCGATCAGCCACGACCTGCGCACCCCGCTGTCCTCGGTGCTGGGTGCGGCCACCACCCTGCGCGACCTCGACGAGGCGCTGCCCCGCGACGCCAAGGCCGAGCTGCTCGCCACCATCATCGCGGAATCGGAGCGGCTCAACCGCTTCATCGTCAACCTCCTCGACATGACCCGGCTGGAGGCGGGAGCGGTCGCGGCGAGCCTGACCCCGCAGGACGTCGGCGAGACCGTCGACACCGCCCTGCGCCGCTTAGGCTCCATCCTCGCCGGCCATCAGGTCGTGCTCGATCTTCCGGCCACCCTGCCGGCCCTGCGCCTCGATCCCGTCCTGTTCGAACAGGTCCTGGTCAACCTCCTCGACAACGCCGCCAAGTACGCTCCCGAGGGCTCGACCGTCACCGTCAGGGGCGCGGTCGAGCCCGGACAGGTCCGCCTCCAGATCCTCGACGAGGGCGACGGCGTGCCGGTGGCCGACGTGGAGCGCGTGTTCGACAAGTTCTACCGGGTCCGCAAGTCCGACAGTGTCCGGGCCGGGACGGGCCTCGGCCTCGCCATCGCCCGCGGCTTCATCGAGGCCATGGGCGGCACCCTGACCGCCGGCAACCGCCACGACCGCCTCGGCGCCGTCTTCACCATCATCCTGCCCGTCCCGGTTCCGGGACGCGGCGAAGCGGATATCGCCGCATGACCATGAACATCCTCGTCATCGACGACGAGCCGCCGATCAGGAAGCTCCTGCGCATGGGCTTGGCCACCCAGGGTTACGAGATCTTCGAGGCGCCGGACGCCCGCACCGCCCTCGATGTCCTGTCCCGCGAGACGGTCGACCTGACCATCCTCGACCTCGGGCTGCCGGACATGCGCGGGCACGACCTGTTGCGCCTCATCCGCATGGATTTTCGCGACCTGCCGGTGGTGGTCCTGTCGAGCCGCGACGACGAGGCTGGCAAGGTCGAGGCGCTCGACCTCGGGGCCGACGACTACGTCACCAAGCCCTTCGGTATGGGTGAGCTCCTGGCCCGTATCCGCGCGGCCCTGCGCCACCAACTCGCGGTCCAGGGCGAGCGAGCCCTGTTCGAGGTCGACGGCCTCAGCGTCGACCTGGTGCGCCGCCTCGTCCGGGTCCGCGGCACCGAGGTGAAGCTGACCCCACGCGAGTACGACTTCCTGCGCGTGCTGATCCAGCATGCCGGCAAGGCGCTGACACACGCCCAGCTCATGAGCGCGGTGTCGACCTCGTCCGACCCGCAATACCTGCGCGTCTACATGCGCCAGCTTCGCCTCAAGCTGGAAGAAGACCCCGAGCGCCCGCGCATCCTCCTGACCGAGACCGGCGTCGGCTATCGCCTACGTGCCCCCGAGGACGAGGCCCGGGCTTGATGGCGGGTTTAGCCGTGCATGAAGGCGAACCCTTCGAGATCCTTCCGGACCCGGGCGCTTGAGCGAGCCCCTCGACCCATACCGCAGTCCCGCGACCGAGCCGACCCGAATGACCATCGACGAGATCCTATCGCCCGACCAAGTCTCCGTCGGGGTCCGTGCGGCGAGCAAGGCCGCGCTCCTGGACGACCTGGCGCGCCGGGCCGCCCAGGCGCTCGGTCTCGATGCCGCGTCGCTGCGGACGGCGCTGGAGAAGCGCGAGGGCCTCGGTTCGACCGGGGTCGGGGACGGCATTGCGCTGCCGCACGCCCGGCTGGAGAGCGTCAGGCACCCGTTCGGATGCCTGGTACGCATGCGCGATGCGGTGGACTTCGACGCCATCGACGAACGGCCGGTGGACCTCGTCTTCCTTCTGCTGCTTCCGACCGATGCGCAGGGCTCGCAACCCAACGCTCTGGCCTGCGTCGCCCGCCGGATGCGGGATTCCAAGACGGTGGCGGCGATGCGGGGAGCCCGCGATGCCGGGGCGCTGTTCGCGACTATGAGGGGCAGCCGGACGTCACCGTGACGGCCTACAGGCTGTCGATCCAACGACACTGGATGCTGTGCACCCTGACCGTCCAGGATGGGTGGGAAGCAGCTTGGCTGCTTTCGGTCGCAAGACGTTCTTAAGCGGACCTAAGATGACCTGCCGACTCCGGATGGACGGTCCAACCCATCGCAGGGTCGAAGTTCGTTGAAGTGGGATGCCGACATCATCAGAGGCGATGCGACCGGCACGAAAGCGCTCTGCCTCGGGAGACAGCGTGATTCACGATTGCAAAGCCCCGGTCACGCGACATCTCGTGCTGGTCCGGCATGGCCAGAGCGTAGCCAACCGATCCGGCCTGTTCACGGGATTGCTGGACTCGCCCTTGACCGAGCAGGGCCGGATGGAAGCCGAGGCAGCCGGGCGGCGTTTGGCCGAGCGCAGCTGGCGCTTTTCCGCAGCCTTCACCTCGACGCTGACGCGGGCCGTCGTGAGCGGCCGGCTTATTCTCGATGCGCTCGGGCAACCCGGATTGGTCCCCCAACGCTTCGCCGCGCTCGACGAGCGAGACTACGGCGACCTCAGCGGGCTCGACAAGATCGCCGCCGATGCGCGCTGGGGGGCGGAGCGGATCGAGACCTGGCGCCGCTCCTACGCCGAGGCGCCGCCGAACGGTGAGAGCCTTCGCGATACCGTCGCCCGCATCGTGCCATGCTACCTCCGAACCATCCAGCCGGCGGTCATGGGCGGAGACGTGCTCGTCGTTGCCCACGGCAATTGCCTGCGGGCGCTTGTCATGGCGCTTGAAGACCTGAGCCCCGCGGAGGTCGAGCACCTCGAACTCGCGACGGGCTCCGTCAGGATCTATGAGCTTGCTGCGGACACGGCGATCAAGGCCCGTTGGATCGACGGGTGAATCCGCCTGTCGGCCCCACAAAATGGGTCTCCGCAAACTCTGAAGGGGTCATCATTCCATCTATTTCAGTGATGGGAAACATCTAATCATTCCGTTGGAGTGAATGAACGGGACCTGGGATCCTCCGGCATCACATCGGAGCCATCCATGTCCGCGCCCAGACTTTTCTCCCACTCTCGTTCGACGCGTGCCTTAGCCGGCACGAGAGCCATCCTTCCGGGACTGGGCCTCTGTGTGGCGGTCACCGCCGCAGCGATCGGCTTCGAAGCCGTCGAGACGCACCTGTTCGGTCGCGCTTGGCTCGAAGCCTTGGTGCTGGCGATCCTGCTCGGGAGCGCGATCCGCACCGCCTGGACCCCGTCGCAGCGTTTCTTTCCCGGCATCGCTTTCGGGGCCAAGACCGTGCTGGAGATCGCGGTCGTACTGCTCGGCGCGTCGCTCAGCCTCGCGACGATCCTCGCCGCCGGACCGGGCCTGCTCTTCGGCATCGCGGGCGTCGTCGTCGTGGCGATCCTGTCGAGTTACGGCATCGGCCGAGCGCTCGGGCTGCATCCGCGCATGGCGATCCTCGTGGCCTGCGGGAACTCGATCTGCGGCAACTCGGCGATCGCGGCCACGGCACCGGTGATCGGCGCCGATGGCGAGGACGTCGCCGCCTCCATCGCCTTCACCGCGGTGCTGGGCGTGCTGGTGGTGCTCGGCCTGCCGCTGCTGGTGCCGCTGCTCGGTCTGTCGCCGATGCAGTACGGCGTGCTCGCCGGCCTCACCGTCTACGCTGTTCCGCAGGTCCTCGCCGCCACCGCGCCGGTCGCGGCGCTCAGCGTCCAGGTCGGAACCCTGGTGAAGCTCGTCCGGGTGCTGATGCTAGGCCCGGTCGTCCTGATGCTCTCGCTCGGCGCAAGCCGGCTGCGCGAGGAGACCGACGAGGCCGCCCCCGGCGTCACCGCCGGCGACCGCCCTGCTCGCGCCGGCCTCGCGATCCACCGCCTGGTGCCGTGGTTCATCCTCGCCTTCCTGGCGCTCGCGGGCCTTCGCTCGGCCGGGCTGGTCCCGCAGGTCGCGCTCGCGCCGATGTCGGAGACTGCCAACGTGATGACCGTGGTTTCGATGGCGGCGCTCGGTCTCGGGGTCGATGTGCGCAGCGTCGCTAAGGCCGGAGCACGGGTGACCCTGGCGGTGGTCGCCTCGCTCGTCGCACTCGGCGCCGTCAGCCTCGGTCTGATCCGCGTGCTGGGCCTCGCTTGAACCGATCGGATGCGCCCGAGGCCCGGTCAGGCCCCGGCGAGGCAGGGCGAGACGAAGAGCTCCCCGCGATAGGCCCCGCGCAACGTGCGCACGGACACGATCAGCCAGAGTAGGGTCAGCAGGCCGACGAGGCCCGCTCCGAGCCAGGCGAACCCGCTGAGTGCCGTCACTTCGCCGATCCGCAGGGTGGCCAGGGCATAGACGCCGAGCGGGAAGATGTAGCCCCACCAGCCGAGGTTGAACGGAACGCCGGCGCGTAGGTAGCGCACGGTGACGGCGAGCGAGAGCAGAAACCACCAGGCGCCGTAGCCCCAGAGGATCAGCGCGCCGATCAGGCCCGTGATCCTGAGGATCTCGGGCGCGCCGGCAAAACCGCCTGCCGCGAGGATCGGGCCACCGGCCTGCCCCAGCACGAGCAGGCCGAGCGCCCCGGTTCCGAGCGGACCGAGGGAGAGCCAGCTCGATGCGGCCATCTCACGCGGTGGCAAGTTGTGCAGCGCCATGCGCAGCACCAGGATCGCCAGGATGCTCAGCGCCAGCGGGACCGAGACGCCCCAGAGTACGAAGCTCGTGACGATGACGGCGAGTTGTTGGCTCTCGCCGCTCAAGGCTGGAGCGAGCAGGCCACCGGAGACGGCGACGACCTCGGCTGTCACCACTGGCAGCAGCCATACGGCCGTCATCTGGTCGATGCGGTGCTCCTGACGGGTGAACATCAGGTAGGGGATCGCGACAGCACAGATCAGAGCGAGCGCCACGTCGAACCACCACAGCGGCAGTGCGATTCGGACGGTCTCTGCGCCGAGATAGGGCGGACCGAATATCAGCAGCCCGTTCAGAAGCGTCGCCAGTGCCATCGGGATCGCCCCGAAGAACATCGACACCGTCGAGTGTCCGAAGATCCGTCGGGCGCCGTCGAAGTAGAAGATCCAGCGCGCGCCGTAGACCAAGCAGAAGGTGGCGAAGAGCACGACGGAGGCGAGCCAGAGCCCGAGCGGCACAGGGGCCAGCAGGGCATGCGTCGCTGGCAGACGGTCGAGGGTCAAGGCGACCACGCCAGTGCCCATCACCACGGTGAACCAGTTCGGCGTGAATTGTCGGACCACGTCCCGCGGATGCTGGAGGCGCGAGAGCGGCTTTAGGCCTGTGCTGATCGCCAGCAGACTGGATTCGGACACGGGGCGCTCTTGGGCTTCGGAGGGTCAACGCACCGGCTCTAGCACGACCCCGCATCGCGCGCCGCCGCGATAGACAGCAACTCGCAAGCGGCGCTTAATCATCAAAACAATCGATTAAAACTAGCTAATCAAACCATTAGTACGAATGGTTTCCGGCCGCTACCTTCTTGTCATCACGAACCGGCGTGACGACCCCACCAGAAGGATATCGACCATGACCCGTACGATCGCCGCCGTCGCCCTCGCCGCCTCCGCGCTTGTCGGCATGACGGGCCTCTCGCAGGCCCAGGGCCTCCGCGCTCCGCAGGTCCGCTTCATCACCAGCCCATCCGCACCGATCTACGGCGACGCCGATGGCGCCAACGCCAAGAACCCGGCACTCCCGGCCTACGCCCGTGGCCGAGGCCAGGAGACCGGCGGCCCGGCGCGGGAACTGATCGGACGCTGACAGCGCCCCCTTGGCCGCCGGGCATCCGTCCGGCGGCGCGTGAAGCCTTCGACCACCCGAATGGCAGGGAGATCCGTCATGACCCGACCCACCATCGAGACCACCGACGAGGCCTAGCAGGGCGAGACCAGCGGTCATATGCGCTGGGTCCTATTCTGGACGGTCGCCCTGACTGTCGCCGCCGTCGGCACCGCTTGGCTGACGATCATCTGATCCGGCCGCCCGCCATTGATCGGAGATCGGAGATCTTCGGATGATCGCAATCGGAGATCGTTGAGATCTCGAACGATCATTGGATGGAATAATCGTCTCGCCGTAGCATCTCCTTCACGGAGAAGACGCCTCTTTGCCGGGATGCCTTGGATCGATGACCCGAGTTTCCGGCGGCGAGACCGAACCGTCTCGACCGACGCCAATGCCGTCCGCCGACGGCGACACCGAGATCTAGCGACCGGCCGACGCGGCCCAACAAACGATTCCAGGGAGACATCATGCGCCATCTGCACGAACCGTTGAACCGCCGCCTCGTCCTGGGTGGCCTAGGGGTCGGCAGCCTCGCCGCCGCCATGCCGGCCTGGGCCGCGGGCTCGGTGAAGCTTCCGCTGCCCGGCGGCCCGGACGAGCGGGCGCTGACCACCGCCTTTCCGGGCAAAGGCGAGATGATCCTCCAGCGCACCCATCCGCCGCTGCTGGAGACGCCGTTCTCGGTGTTCGACGAGGGCGTGTTCACGCCCAACGACCGCTTCTACGTGCGCTGGCACTGGGCCTCGATCCCGACCGAAGTCGATGCCGGCACCTTCCGGCTCAAGGTCCACGGCCACGTCGATAAGGAACTCTCGCTCTCGCTCGACGCCATCGCCGGCCTGCCGCGCTTCGAGATCGCCGCGGTGAACCAGTGCTCGGGCAATTCACGCGGGCTGTTCGAGCCGCGGGTGCCCGGGGCGCAATGGGCCAACGGCTCGATGGGCAACGCCCGCTGGACCGGGGTGCGCCTCAAGGACGTGCTCGAAAAGGCCGGGGTGAAGGCCGGTGCCGTGCAGGTGCGCTTCAACGGCCTCGACGAGCCGGTCGTCGACGACGCGCCGGACTTCAAGAAGTCCCTCGATCTCGACCACGCCAACAATGGTGAGGTGATGATCGCCTACGCGATGAACGGCGAGCAGCTCCCGTTGCTCAACGGTTTCCCGCTCCGCCTCGTGGTGCCGGGCTGGTACTCGACCTACTGGGTCAAGATGCTGTCCGACATCGAGGTGCTGGACAAGCCCGACGAGCAATACTGGATGAAGACCGCCTACCGCATTCCGGACGTGCCGGGCGCCAACATCAAACCAGGCCAGACCGGCTTCAAGACGGTGCCGATCAACAGGATGGTGCCGCGCTCGTTCATCACCAATTTGCAGGACGACGCCAAGGTGGCAGCCGGAACGCCGGTGGCCATCCGCGGCATCGCTTTCGGCGGCGATTGCGGGGTAAAGGCGGTCGAGTTCTCCAGAGACGGCGGGGCGACGTGGTTTCCGGCGCAACTCGGCGCGGACGAGGGCCCCTACAGCTTCCGCCGCTTCGACGGCAGCCTGCCGGCGCTGGCCGCCGGCACCCATGCGGTTAAGGTCCGCTGCACCAATACCAACGGCGTCGCCCAGGGCATGGACCAGGTCTGGAACGCCAACGGCTTCATGCAGAACGGCATAGAGACCGTGTCCTTCCAGGCCGCTTGAGGAGACCAGCCATGAACCCGATCCGCCCTGCGGCCCTCATCGCCGCGCTCGCCTTGTCTCCTCTGGTGGCGCTCGCCGCCCCGGCCCCCGAGCCGATGCGCTTCACCTCGCAATCCATTGCGATGCCGACCTCCGACCGGATCTTCCCCGACGGGCCGGGGGCCGAGGCCGTCAACAACAACTGCCTTGCCTGCCACTCGGCCGGGATGGTGCTGACCCAGCCCAAGCTCACCAAGGCGCAGTGGACCGAGACCGTGAACAAGATGGTTCACGTCTACAAGGCGCCGGTCGATCAGGCCGACGTGCAGACCATCATCGATTACCTCACGGCGTTGAAGCCGACGCCCTGAACCCCCGATTCCCGAGGCCGCCGCGCTTTTTTCGCCGGCCTCGGGGAATAGACCGCGCCTTCCGGCGTCTCCTCAGGGCGATGCACGGCCGGCCCGGCCTTGCACGACGGATTTCCGATTTCGAACCAGCCCTCACGGCAGGCCCCGGCCGCCGAACGAGCGCGCATGCCCGAGAGACACGCTTCATGACCCATATCCGCACCAGCCTGCGCGCCCTCGTCGCCGGAGCCGCCTTGCTCCTCGCCCAGGGCCAGCCCGGGTTCGCCGCCGGTTTCGACGGGGCGATCAAGAACAACGCGCTGGCGCTGAACGCCGCCGGTACGGTCGCCGCTGTGTCGAACAGCGAAGAGAGCGCCGTCATCGTCTACGACGTCGCCAAGGGCACGGTGCTGCGCCGCCTCGACGGCTTCGTGACCCCGCGCAACATCGTGTTCGCGCCGGACGGCGCCCGCTTCTACGTCTCCGACAGCGGCACCGGCCGGATCACGGTCTACGAGACCGCCACCGGCAAGGAAGCCGGCGTTCTCGCCGCGGGCCCCGGCGCGTTCGGCACGGTGCTCTCGGCCGACGGGACCAAGCTCTACGTCAATAACGAGGCCGCGAGCACGCTGACCGTGTTCGACACCAGGACCATGCTCGCCGAGGCTGTGATCCCCGGCTTCGCGCAGCCGCGCCAGGGCGTGAAGTTGTCGCCGGACGGCAAGACCGTGTTCGTGACGAACTTCCTCGGCGACAAGATCACGTTGGTCGATACCGCCACCAACAAGATCACCGGCGAGATCGCCGGGTTCGACAAGCTGCGCGCCATCTCGATCACCAAGGACGGTAAGACGCTGTTTGCCGCCAACAGCGGCCGCAACACGATCGGCGTGGTCGATGTCGCCGCCCGTAAGGTCACGTCCGAGGTGGCGGTGGGCAAGGACCCCTACGGCGCCGCGCTGACCCCGGACGGGCGCTTCGTCTATTCGGGCAATCTCAAGGACAACTCCTTGTCGGTGATCGACACCGGCACCCTCAAGGTCGTCGCCACGGTGACCGGCCTGAACGAGCCGCGCCAGGCGATCGCGTTCTCGGCCGACAACGCCCACGCCTACGTCCTCAACCGCGACCTTAGCGTCGCCGTGGTGGACCGGGCGAAGAACGCGGTCATCTCGACCATGAAGCCCTGAGGCGTCGCGCGCCGGGTGCCTTCTCGGCTCCCGGCGCGTTCCCGATGTCGACACGTCACGAACGCAGGACAAAGACCCCATGCTCGGCCTGTTCCAGCGCAAGGACCGCCTCATCGTCCACGGAAAGGCGCCCTACAACGCCGAGCCGCCGCTCGATCGCCTGCGCGCGGCCTTCCTGACTGATCAGGCCGACTTCTACGTCCGCAGCCACGGTGACATCCCGGACCTCGACGCCGACAGCTACCGCCTGATTATCGACGGGATGGTCGCGACGTCGCTCGACCTCTCGCTCGCCGATCTCAAGGAACGCTTCGCGCCCGTCACCGTCACGGCGGTGATGCAATGCGCCGGCAACCGCCGGGCCGACATGCTAGCGGTGGCGCCGGTCTCCGGCGACCCGTGGGCGCCCGGCGCCATCGGCAACGCGGAATGGACCGGCGTGCGCCTCGCCGAGGTGCTGCGCGCGGCCGGCCTCGACGCGGGGGGCGCACGTCACGTCGCCTTCGAGAGCCACGACCGGATCGCCCATACGGACACGCGCTTCGGCGCCTCGATCCCGCTCGCCAAGGCTCTCGCCCCCGAGACGCTGCTCGCCTTCGCGATGAACGGCGAGCTTCTCGCCCCCGAGCACGGTCACCCGCTGCGTGTTGTGGTGCCGGGCTTTGCCGGCATCCGCAGCCCGAAATGGCTCGCCCGCATCACGGTGCAGGATCACCCCTCCAACAACCCGATGCAGGCCGACGACTACAAGCTGTTTCCGCCCGACGTGACCGCCGAGACCGCGGACCCCGCCCACGGCATCACCATCGAGGCGATGCCGCTCAACAGCGCGATCTGCGAGCCCGCCCGCGGCGCGGCGTTGAAGGCCGGCCGGCACGCGATCCGCGGCTACGCCATCGCCAGTGACCGCGCGGTCGCCCGCGTCGATGTCTCGACGGATGGCGGTCGCAGCTGGGCGCAGGCCCGGATCGACCGCGACGCCGACGCACCCTACGCCTGGACGTTCTGGGAGATCGAGCGCGAGCTGACGACCGGCGAGCACGAACTCGCGGTACGGGCCTGGGATTCCGCCGGCCAGACCCAGCCTGCGGCGCCGGACGACACCTGGAACTACAAGGGCTACCTCAGCGCCGCCTGGCACCGGGTGCGGGTAACGGTGGCCTGACCGTCACGCCCAGAGCAGGGCGGTGGCAGCGAGGCCCGAGATCGCGATGAGCAGGGCCGCAACCCCGACGGTGAGGATGCGCGGCATCATCGGGATCTCGGCATGAGCGAGTCGCGCCCGGATCGCTCGGTCCCGCCATGCGGCGCCGGCGAACGAGGCGAGCGCACAGGCGATCAGCGTGAGCGACAGCACCTTCAGTGGCCAGACCGCCAGCACCTCTCGCAGGAAGCGCTGCGCGGCCAGGCCGACGCCGAGGAAGGCGAGCCCGGTGCGAAGCCACGCCACGAAGGTGCGCTCGGCTGCCAGCACCGTGCGGTCCTCGGCGAGCCTGACCCGCGGGTCGTCGGGGGGAACGGGTTTCGCGGGCTCGCTCATTCGGCATCCGCCGTTGCGATCAAATCGAGCAGCGCGTCGGCGGCCCGGCTGCGGTAGCGCTCCTTGTGGCGCAGTACCCGGAACGGCCGGCTCGGCAGGGCGAACGCCGCCCGTACCAGGGTCCCGGCTCGAAGCGCTGCGGCGACCACGGTCTCGGACAGCACGGCGGCCCCGCCCCCGGCCTCGACGGCGGCGCGGACCGCCTCGTTCGAGGGCAATTCGAGTGTGACTTGGAGTTGAGCCGCAGCGAGGCCGGCCGCACCCAGCGCCGCCTCAAAGGCCGAGCGGGTTCCCGATCCCCCCTCGCGCAGCACCCAGTCGGCCCCGGCGAGGTCCTTGGGTTCAAGGGCGGTCGCTCCGGCGAAGGGATGGCCTGGGGCGACCACGAGGACGAGCTGGTCATGAGCAATGGTGGTGCTCGCGAGCGTCGGGTCGTCCAGCGCCCCCTCGACGAAGCCGAGTTCGGCCTGCCCGGCGCGGACCGCATCGGCAGCGTCGGTGGTGTTGCCCACCGCCAGCCGGATGGCGATCTCAGGGTAGGCCCGGCGGAAGGCGACAAGGTGGCGCGGCAGCCAGTCGCTGGCGATGGTCTGGCTGGCGTAGAGGGCCAGCGTCCCGCGTCGCATGCCGCTGAGGTCGGCGAGCACCAGCTCGGCGGCCTCGGCCCGGGCGAGCACCGCGCGGGCCTCGACGAGGAACACGCGTCCCGCCTCGGTCAGCTCGATCCCGCGGCCGACCCGATGGAACAGCTTGGTCGCGTGTCGTCCCTCGATATTGGCGATCGCCGTGCTGACCGCCGACTGCACGAGGTTCAGCGCCTCGGCAGCCCGGGTTACGTGCTGCCGCTCGGCCACCGCCACGAAGATGCGGAGTTGGTCGAGGGTCATGGTTGCCGCGGCGGAACCGGCAATCCACGGACCTGCGCGTCAACCGCCTGCGCGACGGTCAAAAGCCGCGCTTCGTCGGTGCGACCGGTGACGACGTAGGACATGCCGCCATCGACCCAGGAGAAGGCGGCGACGTCGCCCTCGCGGGCGAAGCGGAACACCGTGCGGCCATCCGCATCGCCTACGCGGCTGTAGAGCGTCAGCCGGGTGCCGTGATCGTCATCGTACATCAGCATCGCGGCGGATTCGGAACCCGCCGGCAGCAGCCGGCCCCCCATCAGGCGGAAGCCGTAGGCCGTGAGGTCGGGGGTGGTCACCGCCCGGCCGAGGCGCTTCGAGAGCCACGTCACGAGGTGTGGCTTCTCATCGGCGCGCACCTCCACTGGATGCACCGCCTCGACCACGTAGGTGCGGAAGGCCGCCACCGCGTCGTCGGTCGCCGGCTCGGTTCGCGCGAGCGTGACCGTGGGTACCTGCCGCGCGGCATGGCCGAACCAGCCGGCGGCACCGCCAACCGCGAGGCAGAGCACGGCCGCAGCCGCGACCGGAAGCCAGCGCCCGGTTATCGGGCGATGTCGCGAGCGGATGTTGGCCACCCGGAGCCGCGCCGGGATCGCCTCCTCGGCGATCGGCGCGAGGCGGGCACGCAAGCGCTCGCGCAGGGCGCGATCCGCCGAGACCTCGGCCGCCCGCGCGGGGTTTCCCCTGAGCCATGCCTCGACCAGTGCCTGCCGCTCCGGTTCGAGACGACCGTCGATCAGGCCGTGCAGGTCGTCCTCGCCGACCGGGCGTGGATCCCCGCTCATTTCACCCTCCTCAACAAGCCGGTTCGGCCCGTTTCCAGAAAACTTCGCATCCGCTCCCGGGCTCGGCTTAACCGCGACATCACCGTGCCCAGCGGTACTCCGAGCACCTGCGCCGCTTCCGCATAAGACAGATCCTCGACCGCGACGAGCAGTAGCACTGAGCGCTGCTCCTCGGGCAGGGCGTCGAGTCCGGTGAGCACGTCGCGTGCCCCCATAACGGCCTCGGGGTCGGCACCCGGATCGGGCACCTGCTCCAAAGCCTCAGCGCCGACATCGATGCCGCGCCGGCCCCGGCGTCGAACAGTGCCGAGGAACAGGTTGCGCTCGATCGTGAACAGCCAGGCTCGCAGGTCGCCGTCGCGGCGACGTCCGGACCAGCCGGACAACGCCCGCTCCAGGGTGTCCTGGACGAGGTCATCCGCCGCTTCGCGGTCCCGCAACAGTGCGACTGCGTAGCGCCGCAACGCTGGGATCTGCGGTTCGATGAGGGCGGCGATCTCGTCCACGAGGCTTTACCGATCAGGGCTTGGCGATGTGCCACGCGTCGTTGAGGAATCCGTCGCCGGTGATGTCGCCGGGCTTCGTATCCTTGGCGAAGGTGTAGAGCGGCTTGCCCTTGTAGGCCCACTGCATCGTCCCGTCGTCCCGCGTCACCATCGTCCAGTCGCCACTAGCAGCCGAGCCGGAGGCGGCCATCAGTGCCGGCCAGTTGGCGGCGCAGGGGCCGTTGCACATCGACTTGCCGCCCATGTCCTTGTCGAAGGTGTAGAGGGTCATGCTCTTGGAATCGACGAGCGCCGGCCCCTTGGCAGTCTCGGCCGTCATCGCAGGCGCAGCGGCCTGGGCGGCGACGGCGGAGAAGGCGAAGGCCGCAAAGGCAGCGCGGATCAGCATGGTGTGCATGAGTGAGGTCTCCGGCGGTCGACCATGACCGCATCGGGAGAGATGCCGAACGGGCGCGTCTATTCCACTGACACACGAAAAAGATTGGTGACGTCAGCGTGACCGCCGACTCGTCCTCAACCACGGCATACGGCCGTCACCCAGGAGCAGTCAGAGGAATGATGCGGCGGCGTCACCACTCTGAAAGGCGGAGATCCGAGATCATGCCCTCGCACGGCGAGATCGACTGCAACGTCTGCTTTCAAGAGATACGTTGGCTTGCTCTTACGGCGTAGTTGGGTCGATTTCCGCCGTGTTGATGGGGTGGTGCCAACAATCAAATTGCTTCGAGCGGGCCCTTGCTTCGTAACACTCAGGTTCCGCGTGGTCCCAGCAGGATGACCGCGGCACCAATAAGACAGATCGCGGCGCCGCCGACGTCCCATCGGTCGGGCCGATGTCCCTCGGCCAGCCATGGCCACAGGATCGACGAGACGATGTAGACGCCGCCGTAGGCTGCGTATGCGCGTCCCGCGCTCTCGACGAGGGTCGGCAGGTAGGCGAAAAGGTCAAGCGAAGCCTTTCCAGGCGTCAGCCACCACGGCGAGCGTTCGAGGCGTAGCCAAGCCCAGAAGGCGAAGCATCCGGCAATCTCGGCGACGGCTGCGCCGACATAGGCGATAAGTGTCATCTCGCCGGCATCCGGTGCCCCGCGTCCACGGTCAAGCCTGGTTTAGAAGCGACCGGCCGGTCAGACGAGATCGAGGGAAACCGTCCCGAGATCCCCGAAGGATGCGCGGACGTTCTGGCCCGGGACGATCCGCACGAGGCCGGCGCAACTCCCCGTCGTGACGACCTCGCCGGCTTCCAGGCGGCGCTCGCGGCCGGCCAGCCACTGTGCCGTCCAGGCCACGGCGCCGATGGGTGCGCCGAGCGTATCCGACCCCCGGCCCCGGGTGACGGCATGGCCATCGAGGTCGATACGGACCTCTGCCGAGGCGAGGTCGACGGGACGTCCATCCCGCACCCAGGGCCCGAGCACATGGACGGCTTCGAGCCCAAGGTCGGCCGTGGCCGTCAACGCGTTCAGTGGGATGCCGTGGGGGACGCGACGTCCGACGATATGCAGTTCGAGATGGCACGCGAGGCAGGCATCGGCCGCCTCGTGCTCTCCGGTCGGACCTTCCAATACCTCTCCCAGGGGGTGCGCGAGGACGAAGCAGTATCTGGCCCCGACCCCGATGATCCCCCGCGGGAGGAGGAAGGCTGAGCCGTCGTCCAGAAGCGCTCCGCGACGCAGGGGGGTGATCACCCGTTCCGTGCATCCCAGGGGCTTGGCGGTCACCGGGCTGGTGGCGCACAGCGCGTAGCCGACGTGGCCGTCCGCCAGGATGCGCAACGTCGCCTCCCGGAAGTCCTCGGCCTCGTCCATTCCGGCCAGACGGTGGAGGCCTACGTCGAGGCTCTCACCGCCTGAGCGATGGGCCGACGCGGCGCTTTCGGCGATCCGCTCGATCTTGTCCCGTGTCAACGTCATGGCGCCCGGCTGCGGGCGAGCGTCACGCCCTGGTGGTGCCGCTGCCGGATCGGATGCCGTCGCATCTGACCATCCCTCCGGTGGCGGCCGTGCTCCTGCGCAACGAAACGGTGGATCAGCGCCATCACCGGCAATCCAATGCAGAGCGTCGCAACGGTGGCGGAGGCGGAGAGGCCCAGCCCCCAACCGGTGACAACCCAAAGGATGAAGGCGTACCCCGTCATGACGAACCGTGCGACGAGGCGGCGGGCATGGCGTGCCCGCAATCGTCGGGCCGCGTAACCCATCCTAGATCCTAAGCTCGATGCGGTCCGTCGCGATGACGACGGCGTCCGGTCGATGGCCAGTGAGGTCGACCGCGTAGTGGAGCGCATCATGCCGGGTGCGGAACAGGCCCCCGCCCAGGCCATGGACCTCCATGGCGACCCAGCGACCCTGGGGGTCCTGGCCGACGATGAACCGCATCGATTGGGATTGGACCGCCTCGGAGACGATGGTGGCGACCGGGATGGTGACGGGCATGGAACGACTGGGGTTCGCGCGATCCATCGGTGGACCGCCTCCTTAAGCTGGACCCAGGCGCATAACGGTTCGAGCGGGAGCCCCGGGCTTCGGCATAAGTGTCCCATCAGGATTTTCGTCGAAACGCGGATGGGGCGCCAAACTCACTCGCATCGGGGCCTGCGGCGGCCCACCTTTGCCTGGAAGGCAGAAGGCCGCGTGGGGGGATGTGCACTTGAGCGGAAAGCGTTCGCCGGCCTGGCGCGTGGCGTGGTTCTGCGCGCCGATCCTGGCATTGGCCGTCGCCGGCCTCGCCTATGCCTACCTGACGCACCCGACCACGCTCGTCGTCGCGGTCGCCCCCAACGGCGGCACCGAGCCGGCGCTGATGCGCGCCTACGCCGAGGCGCTGTCGAGGAGCAAGGCATCCATCCGGCTGAAGCTCGTTCCTTTCGGCGGGGTCCGCGAAAGTGCCGAGGCGCTGCGGGACGGCAAGGCCGACCTCGCTGTGGTCCGGCCGGACGTGTCGATGCCGCGAAACGGGCTCACGCTGGCGGTCCTACGCGAGCAGGCCACCCTGGTGGCCGCGCCCCGACGGGTCGGCATCGCGGATTTCGCAGCCCTCGCCGGAAAGAGGCTTGCCGTGTTGGCACCCCGCAAGGCGGACCATGCCCTGGTGCGGGGGCTCGTGGAGCGGCATGGACTGGAACTTCGGGACGGCGGTCCGGAGGGGGACGCATCGGCGAAGGCGGTCTCCCTGGTGCCGGTGGAGGAAGCCGAGCTTGCGACGGCCTTCGCCGCCGGGCGTATCGACGCCGTGATCCTTCTGACAACCCCGACCTCGGCGGCCGCCCAGCGCATCGTCGATCTCGTCCGCGACGCGGATCCCGACCACGAGGCGGCGCTGTTCGGGATCTCCAATGTCCCTGCCGCCCTTGCGAGGATGCCACTGCTCCAGTCGGTCACCGTCCCGGCCGGCCTCTTCGACGGCGACCCGCGCATGCCGGCCGATGACATCGTGACGGTGGGATCGTCCTATCGCCTGATGGCCCGCTCGACCCTGTCCCGGACCGTCGCCGCCGAAGCCACCCAGCACCTCTTCGAGATGCGTACCCTGCTCGCGGAAACGACCCCCGCCGCCAACGACGTCCTGCACCCGGCGTACGACACGACCGTCGGCGCCACCAGCGCGCGGCTGCCCATCCACCCGGGCGCCATCGACTATTACGAGCGTGAGCAGGAGAGCTTCATCGAGCGTTACGAGAGCTGGATCTACCTCGTGGCGATCTTCGGCGGCGGCCTCGGCTCGGTGGCGGCGTGGCTCCGCCAGCGGGTGGGACGCATCCGGCGTGAGCGCATCGAGGTCGCGACCCTACGATTGCTGGAAATCCGCTCCAGCGCCCGCGGTGAGACCGGGCCGGCGAAGCTTGAGGCCATGGCGGCCGAGACGGACGACTTGGCCGCCAGCATCGCCCGGCATGCGATGAGGCGGACGACGGAGCCGCGGACGCTTGCGGGCGCGACCCTGGCGGTGGATGCGGCGCGATCGACCATCGCGAGGCGGCTCGGACGACGAGGGCCGGAGGGGGCGACCGCCCCCCTCGATGGATTTTCAACGGAAGGTCGAGACGGAGGGGAGCGATGACGATTACGAACGAGGTTCGCTTCGAGCGGAAACGCGAGCGGGCCTACGAGCCTTGGGACCTCACCCACAGGCCCGAAGGGCTCGACATGCTGTTTTGGCTTCTCGCGAAGAGGGAACTCGGGGCGGCGGGAATGGACACGACCGAACGAGGCGGGCCATCGCGGGCCCATCACGAAGGAAACGCGGCATGAGCCTTGGTGCGACGACCTTGGACGGGACGGGCACCGCCCGATCGCCGTCGACATCCGTCGGGCATCTCATTCCCGAGGGTCCGCCGGCCGCCACCGGCGGTGGAGAGGTCCCGGGCGTCGTGGCCTCCGGGGTCTACGCCGGCGGACGCCGGATCGCGGACATCCGGATCGACGAGGCCGGGGAATGGTCGCGCCGGCCCGATCACGTCGTCTGGATCGGCCTCTACCAACCCTCGATGGAGCTCCTCGAACAGGTGCAGGCCCAGTTCGGGCTGCATCGGCTCGCCATCGAGGATGCCAGGCACGCCCACCAGCGTCCCAAGGTCGAGCGATACGGCGACGGCCTTTTCGTGGTGGTGCGGACCGCCCAGCTCGTTGAGGGACGCATCGCGCTCGGAGAGACCCAGATCTTCGTCGGACGAGGCTACATCGTCACCGTCCGCCACGGCGCCTCGGCTTCGTACGCGTCCGTGAGGGAGAAGACGGAGTCCTGCCCCAGGCAGCTCGCCCACGGGGAGGACTACATCCTCCATGCGGTGCTCGACTTCATCGTCGACAACTACCGGCCGGTCATGGAGACGGTCATGGCCGAGGTGGAGGCCATCGAGGACCGCGTCCTCAAGCGCGAGCTCCTCCCGGCCGAGGTGGAGCGCCTCTACCTGCTCCGACGCGACCTGCTGCGCCTGCGTTCCGCCGTGGTCCCGCTGGTGGAGGTCTGCCGCAAGCTCGAACACGG
Organism: Methylobacterium sp. AC433; assembly: GCF_979253015.1. Lineage (NCBI taxonomy): Bacteria > Pseudomonadati > Pseudomonadota > Alphaproteobacteria > Hyphomicrobiales > Methylobacteriaceae > Methylobacterium > Methylobacterium sp. AC433. Next base: position 152,538 of record NZ_CEEDBN010000005.1, read on the forward strand.
CGACATGGTCGCCATCGACGAGGAGATGCAGCCCCTGTTCCGGGACGTCTCCGACCACCTGCGGGGCGTTCAGGAAGAGATCGACGCGATGCGCGAGGTGCTCGCCTTCGCATTCGAGGCGAGCCTGATGCTGGGACAGGCCCAGCAGACGGTCATCACCCGGCGGCTCGCGGCCTGGGCGGCCATCCTGGCGGTCCCGACGGCCATCGCCGGCATCTACGGCATGAACTTCGAGGTCATGCCCGAACTGAAGTGGCGCTACGGCTACTTCGTCGTGCTCGGCGGCATCTTCACCGCCTGCGCCGTCCTGTACTGGCGGTTTCGTAAGAACGGCTGGCTGTGATGGGGTTCGGCACCGCGGATCGGCCATAGGGCTGCCGGGCGGAAGGGCGGCCGGCCATCGCCTTCCATGGTCCGGCCACCGCACGTTCGGGCCTTGTCGACGTCGCGTCCCAGGGAGACGACTAAGGCGGGTCTCGCCGAAGGCCTCCGGGGGCATGCGCGCCATCCGTGTCCGGCGCCGGCCTCAGTAGCGGATGGTGGCGCGCAGACCGAAGACGGCCGCGTTCCCGATCCGGGCTCCGGTCGGGTCGCGTGGGTTGGCCACCCCACCGTTCGGCCGGAACACATACTGGAAGTCCGGCTGCAGCGTCACGCCGGGTCCGAGCACCGCCTGGTAGGTCGCCTCCAGCACCGCCTCGCTGCTGCGCCGCGGTCCGGGGACTCCGCCCAGGAGAATGGCATCGGTGTCGAGGCCGCGCGCTCCGTCCGAGATCTTGCTGAGAGCGAAGGCGACGCCGATGGTGTCGTCGGAGCGCCCCGGGAACAGGCCTTTGTAGCCGATGCCGGCATCGAAGTAGACGTCGAGCAGGTTGCGGTCCGTCGGCGAGGACGACACGCGCACGAACACGCTGGCGCCGTCGTTCGGGTCGTCGGGCTCACGGTAGATCGTCTGGTCGATCATCCCGTAGATGCCGTTGTTGCCACGGAATCGCCGGGCGATGCCGGAGCTGGCGGGATCGGCCAGGGGCCGGCCTTCACGGTCGTCGCGCAGGCCGTCGAAGCGGCCGAAATGATACCAGCCGCCGAGCGTGACTGTGCCGGGCTCAAGGTTGTCGTCCGCCTCAAGGCCGTAGGCGTAGGCCGCCTCGGCGATCACCAGGGCAGGGTCGTTCGTCCGGAAGTTCGTGCCCGTGCGGTTGCGGCGCTGCGGGTCCGGGTCGTTGTCTTCCCGTGCCGCGCCGGAGGGATCGCCGTTGTAGACGCCCGCCTGCAGGGAGAGGTTCTTGTTCGGCACGTACTTGGCCCGGACGCCCGGCGTCGCCAGCGGGTAGATCGGGCCGCCGCTCGGCAGGATGACCGCCATGATGTTGGGCCATCCGAAGGTCGAGTTGACGAACAGCGTGCCGGTCTGGCTCACCGCGAACTCCGTGTCGCTGGCAAGCTGGCCGATGCGCAGGCTGAGCTGGTCGTCGAACAGCTTCTGCTCGAACCAGAGCTCGTACAGGCGCGAGGACGGCAGGGCCTCGATGGCGCTGACGGTGATGAAGTTGTTGACGTAGTAGCGCGACAGGCCCGTGCCGTGGATCTGGAACAGGTTCGCGTGGAAGCTCGCGCCCTGCCAGCCCAGAAGCCTGTCGAGGTCGGCGTCGAACTGGAAGTCCAGTCGCCCCTCGTAGATGCCGCCGCGGCGCGAGCCGCCGGTGACGTTTCCGAAGCTCTCGCCGATGAAGGTCAGGCTGTAGGAGATGCCCTTCCCCTGGAGGAAGCTGCGCATCCCATAGGGGTCACCATAGGATCCGAGTTGGTCCTGGATCGACGTCGTCAGGTTGGCCGAGGGCTTGGCGGAGGTGTCGGGCTGGGCGACCGAGGTTTGCGGATCGCCGCCCGCGCCACGCAGGTTGCGCAGGAACGGCGTTTCACGCGCGATCCGCGCCGCGTCACCGATGAGGTCCTGACCGGAAACGGCCTGGGAACCCATCGCAAGGGCGAGCCCGATGAGAAGGCGGCGATGGTAGCGTCGCAAGGAACCCGGCATCCTCCGCAAGCCTTCGGGGTTACCTGGCGCCCGTTCAGGTTTCGGAGGCGTCGGCGCCGCCGTCATGGGACGCATGTTCCACGCCGGACCGGTTATGGACCAACGAAGGCGGTCGCGATATGGGCCGGGCGAAAGGCGGCGTGGCTTCCGGACGGGAGGATCCCGCGTCGGGGTTTCGCCCGCGTCGGGGCGCATCCGTGCGTTTCCCCACCTGGATCAATCCTCGACGGATCCCATCAATTCACCGGTGACCAGCAACGTCGCGGCGATGGCGGAGCGCAGCTCGGCGATGCCCCGACCATGGGGCGACGTCCCTTGGCCCGGTTCATCGAACGCGGCGCAGGCTTCCGACAAGCGGACGAAGCCCATGAGGCCGGCCTCCGACTTCAGGCGGTGGATCGATGCCAGTCCCGCCGGCGATAGGAGCGAGGCATCCCCCAGCCCGGCCAGCATCATGACGAGGGATCGCAGCATCAGGAGCAGCGAACGGGTTCGGTCGCCCCCCAGGAGGGCCGTGACCTGTCCATGGATCGTCGGATCGAAGACGAGCGGGCCATCCGCTGCGGCATGTCCGTGATTGTGTCCGGGCATGGGTCACCGCGCATCGCAAGGTGGGTGGAGGCCCGCCCGGACGGCCTTTTGCCGCTCGCTGGAACCGGCCTCTTCCCACCCCGGTCCGGAGGACGCGTCCGGTACCACCGGCGAGGCGATCGGCCCATCCGTGGGCACCAGGCCCGGCGGCAGGGCCGGAGCGTCGGGCCCGGGGTAGGGACCGAGGCCGGCGGCGACCGGGGAATGTGGGATCGGGATGTGGACCATGGCGCTTCGGTTCGTTCGCATCGATGACCGCCATCGTCCACGGACGGACCCGCGCCGTCACCTCGTCCGGATGGGCGGCCCGATAGGCCGCACGGCCTAGCGAGCGATCCGGGACGCCCTCGGACGACCGAGGTTGGCGCCGCCCCAGGCGGCGGCCGCGGAGCGGTTCGGCACGCCCAGAACCCGGAGCAAGGTTGCCACGTGGATCTTCACCGTACCTTCCCCGAGGACGAGCGTGCGCGCGATCTCCTTGTTCGATCGGCCCGACACGATGAGGTCGAGGACCTGGCGCTGGCGCGGGGTCAGGTTCGCCATGGCGTCGGGGCGCCCCGCGATCCGGGCGGGGTCGCCGGGGAACGCCCCTCCCTCCCCGGTGCCCACATGCGTGACGAAGGAGGGCACGTAGACGAACCCGTCGAGCACCATGCGAAGCGCTTCGGCCAAGGCCTCGACGGTCGGCCCCTTCGGGACGAAGCCGTGGACGCCGGCCCGCAAGGCCATGAAGACGTCCTCGCGACGCGTCGAGCCCGACACGACGACGGTCAGGACCTCCGGATGGCATTCCCGGACCGCGGAGAGGCTTTCGGCACCCGCCATGCCCGGCATCGCCAGGTCGAACAGGGCGAACCGCACCATCGGCCTTTCGGCAAGGGCTTCCAGCGCCTCGTCGAGCGAGCCGGTCTCATGCACCGCCTCGAAGCCGAGCCGCGTCGTCAGGACGGCCGCCAGCGCGATCCGGAAGAAAGGGTCGTCGTCGGCGATGACGGCTTGCCCGGGAGATGACATCGGTTCCCCCGTACGCTGTCCGGTTGGGATGCGGGCGGCCCGGAGCCGCGACGATAGTCCGGATGGCCTATTCGCGGCATGATACCAGCTCGACCGGACTAATGGCCATGCGGCGAGGACTTCGTAGCATCGAATACGCATCACGGATCCGGGATTTCCCCGGGCCGCGGCGTGCCGAGCCGGAGACGCCTTCCATGAGCCAGCGTGCCAGACCCGCCGTCGTCGTCGTGGCCGAGGACGACCCGGTCGCCCGCAGCCTCGTGGTCGCGGAACTCGCCAGGGCGGGCTACCTGGCGATGCCGCACGGGGACGGGTTGTCGGCCCTGGAGTACCTCGCCCTTGGAGAACGGGCGGACGCCCTCGTCACCGACGTGCACATGCCCGGCTCCATCGACGGCCTCTTCCTGGCGGTCGAGGCGCGGGCGCAGCGCCCGTACCTGCCCGTCCTCTACATGTCGGCGCGGGCCCTCAGGGTGCAATCGATGGTGCCCGGGTCCCGCTTCCTGCCGAAGCCCTACCCGGTGGGCGGCCTCGTCGGCATGCTCCGGATCGCGATGGGCGCATCGGCCGCCCGGATGATGGCGGAGACCTGGTCGCTGCATGCCGAGATCGAGCGCAGGTTCGTCGTGACCGACGACGGCTGGATGGAGGCCGCGACCGGCTGGCGCCAACTCACCGACGGGATCCTCGGCGAACTCCACGGCATCAAGGTACGCGTGCGCCGGGCCGGCGAGCGCGCGTGGCTCACGGTGAAGGGACCGCGGGAAGGCATGCGGCGCTCGGAGTTCGAGTACGAGATCCCGTCGGCGCAGGCCGAGGTGCTTCTCGGCTCCGGGCTCGCGGGCGAACCGGTCGTCAAGGTCCGCCACCTCGTTCCCCATGGCGGCGTGACCTGGGAGGTGGACGTGTACGAGGGGCGTCTCGCCGGTCTCGTCCTCGCCGAGGTCGAGCTGCGCGACGAGGCGCAGGAACTCGACCTGCCGCCGTGGGTCGGACGCGAGGTCACCGGCGACCCGCGTTTCGGCCGGAAGGGCCTGAGGTCCCTGTCCTGGCAACGCGCCTGAGGGTGCGCGGGATATCGCGAGGACTTCCGTGCCCGTAACGCGTAGGGGACAAGGCGCGACCGGACGGATATCGGAACGCGTCCGGCGGGAGCCGGGCCTTCGGGGGATGAAGTTGATGACCGGGTCCGCGACGCCGCAGGCAGACGACACGGACGCGCCGGGTTCCACCTGGCATCCCGGCATGCGGACCGCGAGCCCGGCACCGGGCGTCGCCTTGGTTGCGCTGGTCGTCCTGGGCCTCGTCCTGGCTTGCGCGACCGCGGCCTGGAAGGAGGCGAGCAACGCCAGGGTCACCGCGGAGCGGCTGGACGTGGCCGTGCTCCGGGTGGCATCGGTGATCTCCGAACGCATGGCGAAGTACGAATACGGGCTCCGCGGCGCGCGGGGAGCCATCGTGGCCGCCGGCGAGGACGGGATCACACGGGGCCGCTTCAGGGACTACAGCCTGACCCGCGACATCGACCGCGAGTTCCCCGGGACCCGCGGCTTCGGCTTCATCCGCCGCGTCGATCCCGCACGGGAGGCCGCGTTCCTGGAAGCCGCGCGCCGCGACGGCGCACCGGACTTCGCCCTCCGCCAGATCACCCCGCACCCCGGCGAGCGCTACGTGATCCAGTACCTGGAGCCCGTGGAGCCCAACCGTCCCGCCATCGGCCTCGACGTCGCCTCCGAGGACCATCGCAGGGGCGCGGCGCTCGCCGCGATGGAGACCGGCCAGGCCACGCTGACCGCGCCCATCACCCTGGTGCAGGCCAGCGGCTTGCGCGAGCGAGGTCTCCTGCTCTACCTCCCGATCGCCCGGATGGACCCGAGGGGGGCGACGGTCGCCGAACGACGGGCCCGGACGATCGGATGGGCCTATGCGCCCCTCGTCATCGACGAGGTACTCGCCGGCCTGGACCTGAACCTCGTCGAGCTGGACCTGGCGATCTCGGACGCGACGCCCGAGGCGCTTACCCGGTTCTACGGCACGGGCGACGCGCTCGCCTCGGTCGACCCGGCCCTGGTCCGGCGCAGGACCGTCGCGGTGTTCGGGCGATCCTGGGACCTGGAGGTCCGGGCGCTGCCCCCGTTCGTATCCGGGCTGAACCTGACCTCACCGGCCACCGCCGGCGGCACCGTCCTGGTCGCCATGCTGATGTTCGCCGGCATCGCCCATCTCCGGTTGACCGGACGTCGGCGCGAGGTTCTCGCCGGGGTCGAGAGGAGCCGCCTGGCGGCCATCGTCGAGAACGCGGAGGACGCCATCGTCGGCAAGACGCTCGACGGGACCGTCACGGACTGGAACCCGGCGGCCGAGCGCCTCTTCGGCTTCACGGCCCCCGAGGCCATCGGACGCAACGCACGTGACCTCGTCGTGCCGCCGCACCTGCGGGCGGAGGAGCGCGAAACCCTGGATCGCGTGCGTCTCGGGAAGCCGGTCGCCCCGCTGTCCACGTTGCGGCTCCATCGCGACGGCAATGCCGTACCCGTCCTCGTCACGGTCTCGCCGATCCGTTCCCCGCGCGGGGAGACCGTCGGCGTCGCCACCGTCATCCGGGACATCGGCGCCCAACTCGCCGCGGAGGAGGAGATCCGCACGCTCAACGCGTCCCTGGAACGCCAGGTCGCGGAACGGACCTCGCAACTCCGGGCCGCCTCGGCCTGGCAGGACGCGATCCTCCGGCATGCCGGATACGCGGTCATCGCGACCGATCTGGACGGGACGATCAGCCTGTTCAACCCGGCGGCGGAACGGATGCTCGGCTATGCGGCCGGCGAACTCGTCGGAACCGCGACGCCCGGACTGTTCCACGACCCGCGCGAGGTCGCTGATCGCGCGGCCGAACTGTCCGCCGCCCTCGGGGAGCGGGTGGAGCCCGGCTTCGAGGTCTTCGTCGCCCGTGCCCGGCGAGGCATGCCGGAGACGGCGGAGTGGACCTACGTCACCAAGGCCGGGGAGCGACATCCCGTGCTCCTCAACGTCAGCCTGCTGAGGACGGCCGACGGCCGGGACCTCGGCTACCTGGGCATCGCGATGGACCTGTCCGAGCGGCGCCGCCACGAGGCCGAGATGAAGGCGGCCAACGCCGGCACCTGGAGCTACGACGTCGCGACCGGCCTCGTCCGTCTCTCCGCCGAATGCGCCCGCCAGCACGGCCTGCCGGACGCGGAGACCGAGATCGACGTGGAGCGCGGCTGGCGCCCGCTGGCGCACCCGGCCGACGTCGGGCACGTCCTCGCCGACCTCGGCGCGGCCGTCGAGACCGGCGGGAGCTACACGACCGAGTTCCGCATCCCGCTCCCCAACGGTGGCCTGCGCTGGATCTCGGCCATGGGTCGCGTCGAGACCGACGCCGACGGCAGGACGTCGAAGGTCCTCGGCCTGACGCTGGACGTGACGCCGCGCAAGCTCGCGGAGATCGCGCTGGGCGAAGCCAAGGCGCAGGCGGAGGCCGCGCGCTCCGATGCCGAGAGGGCCAACCAGGCCAAAACCGACTTCCTCGCCTCGATGAGCCACGAGATCCGTACGCCCCTCAACGCCATCATCGGCTTCACCGACCTGATGCTGGCATCGGACCGGCTCGCCCCAGACCTGCACCGGCACGCCGACCTCGTGCGCGCGTCCGGCGCGGCGCTCCTCGCCATCGTCAACGACATCCTCGACTTCTCCAAGGTCGAGGCCGGCGCGGTCGAGCTCGCTCCGAGGCCCTTCGCGCTGTCGAGCCTCCTGGATGCCTGCACGTCCATCGTCCGGGCACAGGCCGAGACCAAGGGCCTGCAACTCCGGACGAGCCTCGGCCCGGACCTGCCCGGTTGGGTTCTGGGCGACGAGGGCCGCCTGCGGCAGGTGCTGCTGAACCTGCTCAACAATGCCGTGAAGTTCACCAAGGCCGGCTCCGTCACCCTCGACGTGAGTTCGGAACCGGCGGGGCCGGCGGAGCGGGTGCTCCGCCTGCGGGTGACCGACACGGGCATCGGCATCCCGGAGGAGAAGCGCAAGCGCCTGTTCCAGCGCTTCAGCCAGGTCGACGGCTCCATCGGCCGGGACTACGGCGGCACGGGGCTCGGCCTCGCCATCAGCAGGAGCCTCGTCGAGCTCATGGGCGGCGAGATCGGCGTCGGCTCCGACACCGGGCGCGGATCGAGCTTCTGGTTCAGCGTCACGCTTCCGTTGGCGGACGCGCCCGACGGACAGGCGACGGTTCCCGCGGCATCGGTCGCCCGACGGAAGGGGCGCCTGCTCCTCGTCGACGACTCCCCCATCAACCTGGAGCTGGCCAAGGCCGTCCTGACCGGTGCGGGACATGACGTCGAGGTCGCGGGCGAAGGCGCGACGGCGGTCGCGGCGGTCGCGGCCGGCGGCTTCGACCTCGTCCTCATGGACGTGCAGATGCCCGGGATGGACGGGATGTCGGCGACGCGTGCGATCCGGCATTCCAAGCTCCCGACGGCGACGATCCCCGTAATCGCGATGACGGCGAACGTGCTGCCCGAGCAGGTCCGCGCCTTCCGCGAGGCCGGCATGGACGACCACGTCGGAAAGCCCTTCGAACGGGAGGCGCTCTTCGCCACCATCGAACGCTGGCTCGGCGCCGGCACCTCGGCATCGGGCGTTCCCGTCGAACGTCGGGTGCCCGCCTCGTTCGACCGCTCGATCTACGAGCAGATCGGCCGGTACCTCAAGCCGAACCGCCTTCACGAGGTCCTGCACCTGCTCATCGCGGAGCTCCGCACGAGCTTCCAGGGCGACGCAGCCATGTTCGACGCCCGGTCCTGGTTGCGCCATCGCGCCCACTCGCTCTCCTCGGCGACGGGGATGATGGGCTTCGTGGACCTGGCAACCGCCTGCCATGCGCTCGAATGCTGCGGCGAGGATCGGCTCGACCGCGAGGGCGTCGAGGTGTTCGGGCTGCTCCTGGAGCAGGTCCGGCGACTGTCCGACGATGCCGTCGTCCTCGCCGAGGAGCTCTCCCGTGGCATCGACGGGACTGATCGCCCCCACACGGCGGAGCATACCTCCGCATCCGCCCGGGAGGCGGCGGCAAGCTAGGATCGGGCGTGCTGTAGTAAATCTCCGGCCTTCGACCTGCCCGGCTCAGACCGCATCCTCCGGCCTGCGCCTGCGGTAGCGCCCGCCGCCTTCGCTCACGAACATGCGCCGCTTATACCTCCGCTCGTCGATGCCCCCCCTGACCGTCGCGACGTCCCAGACCTGCCTGTGCCTCTCGGCCTCCTGCACCAGGTCGGCACCGATCCGCATCGTGATCTCGTTGACGTGCAGCGAGCCCTGCTCCGGCAGGATCTCCCAGACCTCCTGAACCACCCGCAGCCAGAACTCCCGCGCGCGCACCGTGGCCACCTTCCTCCGCGACGCGTCGAGCTCGGCCGCATGCCGTGCGATCTCGGCACGAAGCCCCTCGATCACGGCCTCGCGCGCATCCACCATGCCGAGCGCCTCGTTCCGGAGCTCCCGTTCGGTCGCGACGGCCTCCGCCATCCGCCGCCGCTCGCCTTCCAGGACGGCCGCGGCCTCCGCCTGCGCCGCCTCCCACAACGCCACGCCGGCCTTCGCCAACATCGTCGAGACCGCGTCCGGCATGCACGCGAGCTCGATGATCGGGCTGTAGGCCCGCTCCTCGCACCAAGCCGAAAAGTGCTCGCCGACAACCAAGTTGCTCTCTGCCAATGCGGGCTGCAGCGCATACTTCGCGGCGTCCTGGACCATTCGGCTTCCGGCTCCGAGGCCGCAGATGGAACGGATTAGAGCGACCTCACTAGGGCTGTCCACACCCTGTTCGGAACGCCCATCGGAAGCCGGTTGCCCGCCCGGTCTGGCCAGGGCAGGGTGGCCTCTCACCTCCTGGGATCCCCGCCGTGAACGCTCGCTCGATCTTGAAACGGATAGCTCGCACCGCCTGAGCCCAGCTCAGCGCCCCTTCGCGCGCGCCCTCCGTTCGATCCTGTGAGCCCCCCCAATGTCCGAGAAGCTCTCCGCCGCCGCGGCTGCGTCCGTGCGCGCCGCCATGCTCGACCCCTCGAAGCTCGCCGGAGCGCGCAAGACGAAGGTGCCGCTCCCCCGGGTGCAGCGCCTCGCCGGCGGGGAGATGCAGTCGTGGTGCGTCGTCACCGACCTCCGCTCCGTTCTCAGGCCGCTGCTCCGCCATCGCCTCAGCCGGCCGTGCGCCCGCGCCATCGAGCGGGCGATCGTCGCCGCGAACGTCGTGACGACCACGAGGCTTGAGCGCATCCTCTACAAGGAGGCGCTGCGCCGGGACCTGCCCCGCGGGGCGTGCCCCGAGCTCCAGGCTGCGGCCGACGTCCTCCCGTTCCACCTTGCGGAGCTCGGATGCCGCGTGTCGGCGGCCCGGATCGCCTCGCAGGCGCTCGCGTCCGCACACCTCGCTGTGCAGACCGGGCGCCTCGACAGGGCGTTCCTCTACCTTAGGCACGCGCTGTTCCGGGCAGAGGAGGCCGAGCACGGTCGCGGGGATAACGCCGAGCTCGCGCAGGGACCCCTCTACCAGTTCCTGGAGGCCTTCGACGTCCGGGCTGGCCTCTGGCTGGCGGCGATGACGGCCTTCGAGACGGCAGACCGCATGGTGGAGGACGAGCACGACATCCTCAGGGGCGGCGTCGGGATGATCGCGCCGCCGCCGTCCGACCTTGCGGACCTCGACCTCATCCTGGGGCAGGCGAAGGCCAAGGCGGAGGAGGCGCCCGGCCGGACGCTCGTGGTCTTCCCGACGATGGACCACCTGCCCCAGCCCTCGAAGTCCGTCTCGGACCGGGGGGACTCCCCGCGCGCGATCGCGGAGCCTTGGGCCGGGAAGGGCATGCCCCTCACCCCGGCGCCGGACCCGGCCGCCTTCGCCGCTCGGCTGCGGGGCCTGTTCCCGTGGGCCGACGAAGTCGTCGACGTGTTCGCCAGCGACTTCGTCGGCTCGCCCTACGCCGCGCTGCGGCCGCGCATCCTCGTCAGCCCTCCCGGCTGCGGGAAGACGGCCTTCGCCCGTGCGGTGATCGAGACGGCCGGGCTGGACGTCACCGTCTTTGGGGCTGCTGGGACCATGGACGGAGGTGCCTGGGCGGGCACATCTCGTCAGTGGGGGTCGTGGCGCCCGTCGACGCCAGCGCAGGGCTGCCTTCGCCATGGGAAGGCGAGCCACGGCATCGTCATCGACGAGGTCGAGAAGGCGGGCAACGACCGGCGGTGGGGCAGGCTCGACGAGACGATCCTCCCCTTCCTCGAACGGGGATCCACCGCCCGGGCGATCCACGACCCGGCTTTCGAGACGGCACTGGACCTCAGCGCAGTCTCCTACGTCCTGACGGCGAACTCCCTCCGGGGCGTCTCCACGGCGCTGCTCGACAGGTGCCAGATCCTGGAATGGCCGGCCCCGCGGGCGGAGGACCTGCCGGTGGTGGCGGCCGGGATCCTCGCGGAGATCCGACGGGACCGGGGGCTGGATGCGGCCTGGTGCCCGGACCTCGACCCCGAGGAGCTCGGGATGATCCCCTGGGTAGGGGGGAGCATGCGGCCGCTGAGGAGGATGGTCGAGGCGGTCGTGGCCTCGCGCGAGGTCGAAGCTCGCCGCCTTCCGAACTGAGAGGGAGGGCGAGATGGAGACGTCGGACACCTTCGCCCTCATTGCGGCCCGGATCCGGGACGCGTGGGAAGCCGGCCGCATCTGCAGCCTGGTCGGCCGCGGCTGCCGGGCCCGCGTCATCCGGATCGGCCGCCTCGTCGCGGCCGGGCGGCTCGACCCCGCCATCGGCCTTCGCCTCGCGTCCGAGGTCGAGGGTGTCACCTACTTCTTCGCCCCCCTGCCTCCGGAGCCCGCCCCGTGATCGCGTCTGAATTCCTCACGATCGCCGGGCGCGCGTTGCAGGGTCACCGCGGCGCCGACAGCGTCACCGTCCGGGCCGTCGAGCCGACCGTCCACGGGCCCCGTGTCCGATGGGACGGCCCGCTCCTCTCCTGCGAGCGCGAGCGAACGCCAGCGCACGGTGGCGTCATCATGTGGCCGCCGGCCGGCCCGCTCCTCCTTGACGTCCTGTCGCTGGCCACGGCGTTCCGCTGGGCGGACGGGGCGCCGCGCTGCGCCAAGGACTGGAGCGAGCGCTTGGCGCGTCGGTACCGGCGTGTCTTCGGACCGACGGGGCCGGCTACGGGGCCGGGGTGGTCCTGGCTGTGGGAGGCGGGCGCTCAGGCGGTCAAGGACGCCGGGCTCCCCCGCGATTTCAGGACCGTCGACGCGAAGGAGAAGTACGGCTCGGCGCGCTGGTACGTCGAGGGCGACACGTCCGAAACCGTCGACGACATCATCGACGCGATCGAGCACCTGTCCGCCCACATCTGCGAGGACTGCGGGTCCCCGGGCAGGATCCGGAAGGGCGGGTGGCTCCGATGCCTCTGCGAGCGCCATGCCGGTGGGCGCCTGCCGACCGGTGACTGACGTCTACTGGAACAGGTCGCGACGTCTCTGGAGCGTCCGCGAGCGCGGCCGGGTCGTCGCCCACGCCCCGGCGATCGCCCTCTCGGGCGTGCGGTTCCGGGCGTCGGAGGCGTCCCGATTGCGGTGCCTGCGGACGGGGGCGAGGGACGTCCACGCCTGGGCAGCCGGCACGATCGAGGGTGTGTCCCGCACAGGGGACGCGAGCCGGCTCCGGTACCGGATCGAGGAGGCAGGTTTCAGGGTGGAGGGCCGGGTCGTCACGAGGGCGGCCGCGGTGTGGTTCGAGGCGGACGGGGCCGCGTGGTGCGAGGGAGGGTGGTGATGCCGACGATCTGGATCATGAGCGACATCCACGCCGACGCCTCCCCGTGGGTCCCGCCGCCGGGGCCGCGCGTCGACGTGGCGATCGTCGCCGGCGACGTGTCCGACGGGCTGTGCCGGAGGGCGCTGCCCTGGCTCGCGGAGCACGTCGTCCCGCGCGCCGGGGCCGTCATCTATGTGCCGGGAAACCACGACTTCTACGGGACGAGGATGCCCGACGAGATTGAGCGGGCTCGGGGGAACGCGATCGAAGCCGGGATCCGCCTTCTCGACCTCGGCCAGGTCCTGAACCTGGGTCGGGTCCAGATTATCGGGGCGACGCTGTGGTCCGATTACAGGATCGGCGGGGAGGGCACCCGGGCGGCGGCCATGGCGGCATGCGGCGACCGGCACACGGGGATGAGGGATCACCGGCGGATCCAAACGCGCGACGCGGCAGGGGTTCCCGCCGCGTTCCGTCCGCAGGAGGCGGCCGCGCTCCACGCCCGGCACCGCGCGAGGGTTGAGGAAGCCCTTGCGGCGGAGTGGGACGGCCCAAGGATCGTGGTCACCCACCATGCCCCGAACGCGCGCTCCCTCCTGCACGGGGAGGTCCGCGAGACGATCGACGCGGCCTACGCCAGCGACCTGTCGGCCCTCATGGAGGGGGCGGGCGCGCCCGACATCTGGATCCACGGGCACGTGCATCGGAGCGCCGACTACGTCGTGGGTCGGACCCGTGTCGTGGCCAACCCGAGAGGGCACGACACCTCTCACCAGCGGCGGGACGGCACGTGGGCCGACGGGCGGGAGAACCCTGCGTTCGACGGCGGCCTCGTGGTGGAGATCTAGGAACGGAAGAGGGCACCACCCTCGCGGATGGCGCCCTGATCTGCAGTGCAGGAAAAGCGAACTAAAATATGGTTCGCTTCTCTACCAGGGGGTAAACCCGTGATAGGATGAGGGGTCCGCACGGTGTGCGGACTTTTCGCAACTGAAATTTAAGCCCTGATCTTCGGGTCCGCTCGCGTCGAAGAGGTCCGGCTCGTGCCTCCCCTCGGCCTTCCGTGCTTGCTCGGCTGCCTACATAGGGAAGTCGACGAGGATCCTGTCGAGCCCCTTCGGGGTGATCAGGGGCTGCGGGTTCTGCTCAACCGTGCCGTTCGACCGCCGGATCGGAGCGAGGCGCACGTGCATGTACTTCTGCCCCACCTGAGGACGGAACGGCCGCTTCTTCACGGTGCTGGGCCGGACGTAGAGCTAAGACTCCAGGCGGTCGTTGTCCCGCAGGTTGAGTAATGAATCCAACGGGGCGGCGCCTGTCGAGCCGGCTAGCTATCCAACCCACTTACGGTTGTCTTGGCGCGACCTAGACACGGCCTTCGACGCAAATGGGCTTAACCCCGAGACCGACGCTTAACCGGATCGATAAGGCACGCGCGTCGTCACGGCGCGCGCTTCACGAACCCAATGTCCACCGCCACATCCTTCAGGCGCTCGGGCTCACGTTCCTTGCGCTCTGAATACCGGTCGACGAGGTAGGCTGACCGCTCGCGAGTCAGCAGCGTGAACTTCATCAACTCCTCGCAAACGTCAACCACCCGGTCGTAGAGCGGACCGGGCTTCATCCGACCTGCCTCGTCGAACTCCTTGTAGGCCATCGGGACCGAGGACTGATTTGGTATGGTGATCATCCGCATCCAGCGCCCGAGGATGCGCAGGTTGTTGACTGCGTTGAACGACTGCGAGCCGCCCGAGACCTGCATCACGGCCAGGGTCCGGCCTTGTGTTAGGCGTACAGAGCCCTCCGACAGGGGCAGCCAGTCGATTTGGCTCTTGATGACCCCGGTCATGGCGCCGTGGCGCTCGGGGCTGACCCAGACATGCCCCTCGGACCAGATCGAGAGGTTGCGCAGCTCCTGGACCTTGGGATGGTCGGCGGTCGCGTCATCAGGCAGCGGTAAGCTGTGCGCGTCGTAGATCCGCACCTCGCCGCCCATTGCCTCCAGCAGGCGCGCGGCCTCGTAGGCCAGGAAGCGGCTGAAAGAACGCTCTCGGAGCGAGCCGTACAGGATCAGGAAGCGTGGGGCGTGGGTGAACGGTGCCTGCACCTGCAGGTTGGTCGCCGTCGGAACCACGAAATGCTCCTCGCTGAGGTTGGGCAATCCGTCGGCGAAGAGCTGTTGGGGCTTGTCCAAGACGCTTCATTCCTCTACGTTTCAACGATGGTTGAGATATTGACATCATGATGGACGAACGGCAAGCCGTCGCTGCCTTCGCAGCCCTCGGACAGGAGCATCGGCTGCGCATCGTGCGCCAGCTCGTCACCGCTGGCCCCGAAGGGATGGCGGCCGGCGTACTGGCCGAGACGGTCGGTGTGTCGGGTACCAACCTGTCGTTCCACCTGAAGGAGCTCAGCCATGCGGGGCTGGTCACCTCCCGGCGAGAGGGACGCTCGATCATCTACAGCGCCGCCTACCCGGACCTGTCCGGGCTCATCCAATTCCTGATGCGCGATTGCTGTCAGGGGCGTCCCGAGGTCTGCGCCCCCGCCGTCGCGGCCCTGGCCGCCTGCTGCTTGCCCACCGGAGACACCGCCCATGCCTGATCGCGTCTACAACGTCCTGTTCCTCTGCACCGGCAACTCCGCTCGCTCGATCCTGGCGGAGGCCATGCTCAACAAGGAGGGCCAGGGACGCTTCCGGGCCTTCTCCGCCGGCAGCCAGCCCAAGACAGACGTGAACCCGCTCGCTGTTCAGGTTCTGAGCGAGACGGAGTACCCGACCGAGGGGCTGCGCTCGAAGTCCTGGGACGAGTTCGCCCGCCCCGACGCGCCGGTCATGGATTTCGTCTTCACGGTCTGTGACAACGCCGCCGGCGAGGCTTGCCCGTACTGGCCCGGCCAGCCGGTGACGGCGCACTGGGGCATCGAGGATCCCGCCTCGGTCGAGGGGACGGACCTGGAGTGCAAGACAGCCTTCGTAACTGCGCAGCGCTACCTCAAGAACCGGATCTCGGCCTTCGTAGCGTTGCCGCTGGCCAGTCTCAATGGAGTCGCCCTGTCCGCCAAGGTGCGCGAGATCGGCCAGCAGGCCGGCGCCACCTCGCCCCGCCCGGAGGTCGCGTGATGGACGTCGTCATCTATCACAACCCGGATTGCGGCACGTCGCGCAACACTCTGGCCCTCATCCGCAACGCCGGCATCGAGCCGCACGTGGTCGAGTACCTGAAGACGCCGCCGAACCGGGTGTTGCTGCACCAACTCGCAGACCGCGCCGGCATCAGGGTCCGCGACTTCCTCCGCGAGAAGGGCACGCCCTACGCCGAACTCGGCCTCGGCGACGAAAGCCTCACGGACGACCAGCTTCTGGATGCCATCGCCGAACACCCGATCCTGCTCAACCGTCCCTTGGTGGTCAGCCCGAGGGGCGTTGCCCTCTGCCGCCCCTCCGAGGCTGTGCTCGACCTCCTACCGGCCCAGCAAGGAGAGTTCGTCAAGGAAGACGGTGAGCGCGTCGTCGATGCGCACGGGCGCCGCGTCGCCACCGCCTGAGCCGTTCCAAGCCTCCAAGAACAAGAAACGGTCTCGATGCTTGCGCTTGCCATCTTCGTGGTCACCCTCGTCTTCGTCATCTGGCAGCCCAAGGGGTTCGGGATCGGGTGGAGCGCCCTCATCGGGGCCGCCGTGGCGCTCGCCACAGGGGTCATCAGCCCCGGTGACATCCCTGTGGTCTGGCACATCGTCTGGGACGCCACCTTCACCTTCGTCGCCCTCATCATCATCTCGCTGCTCCTCGACGAGGCCGGCTTCTTTCATTGGGCGGCGCTACACATCGCCCGCTGGGGCGGCGGCCGGGGACGTTTGCTATTCCCGCTGGTGATCCTGCTCGGCGCGGCCATCGCGGCGGTGTTCGCCAATGACGGGGCGGCCCTCCTGCTCACCCCCATCGTGCTCGCCATCCTGCTCCGGCTGAACTTCAAGCCGGCGGCGGCGCTGGCCTTCATCGTCGCCTGTGGGTTCGTGGCGGACTCGACCAGCCTGCCGCTGGTCATCTCGAACCTCGTCAACATCGTCTCAGCGAACTTCTTCGACATCTCCTTCAGCCGATACGCGGCGGTGATGGTGCCGGTGAACCTCGTCTCGCTGACCGCGACCTTGGTGGTGCTGTGGCTGTTCTACCGGCGCGACCTTCCGGCCACGTACCCCGTGGCCGAGCTCGAAGCGCCCCGCCACGCGATCAAAGACCCGCTGGTCTTCAGGGCGGCTTTCCCGCTCCTCGGGCTGCTGCTGGTCGCCTACTTCGTGACGGCACCGTTCGGCGTGCCGGTCTCGGTGGTCACTTGCGCCGGAGCACTGGTCTTGCTGGCGCTGGCCAACCGCAGCCGCGTCATTCCCATCCGCAAGGTCCTGACGGGGGCCCCCTGGCAGATCGTCCTGTTCAGCCTCGGCATGTACCTCGTGGTCTACGGCCTGAAGAACGTCGGCCTGACCGACTACTTGGCGCAGGGGCTCTTCTGGCTCTCGGGCCATGGTCCGTTCGTTGCCACCATCGGCACCGGGTTTGCCGCCGCCATCTTGTCCTCGGTCATGAACAACATGCCGAGCGTGCTCGTGGGTGCGCTCTCCATCCAGCAGGCTCCGGATCTCTCGCCCCTGATGCGCGAGCTCATGGTCTACGCCAACGTCATCGGCTGCGATCTCGGCCCGAAGTTCACCCCAATCGGCAGCCTGGCGACCCTGCTCTGGCTGCACGTCCTCGACACCAAAGGCCAGCACATCACCTGGGGCCAGTACATGCGGGTGGGTCTGGTCATCACGCCGCCGGTGCTGCTCGTCACCCTCGCCGCCCTGGCGCTCTGGCTCCCCGTGCTCGGGGCTGGGTAGCGGACCGATGGCTCCGACGCGCCGCTGGCCCGTGATCTCGGCCCTGGGGGTCGTCCAGATCCTGACCTGGGGCTCCTCGTTCTACCTGCTGTCGGTGCTCGCCGCCCCGATGTCGGAGGATACGGGATGGCCCTTGGCGTGGGTCATCGGTGGCCTGTCCCTGGGCCTCCTCGTCGCGGGTTTGGTCTCGCCGCGCGTGGGAGCCTTCATCGGGGAGCATGGAGGCCGGCCCGTCCTGGCCTTTGCGGCCCTGGTCCTCGCCGCGGGCCTCGCCATCCTCGGCCTGGCTCCGAACCTTCCGACCTACCTGGCGGGATGGCTTCTCATCGGTCTGGGCATGGGCACCGGACTCTACGATCCGGCCTTCGCCACCCTCGGGCGCCTCTACGGCTCCGAGGCACGGAGCGCCATCACGACGCTGACACTCTGGGGCGGCTTCGCCAGTACGGTATGCTGGCCACTCTCCGCCTTCCTGATCGAGCAGGTGGGCTGGCGCGGGACCTGCCTCGCCTATGCCGGGCTTCATCTCGCGGTCACGTTGCCCCTCGTCCTTCTCGTGATCCCCCAGCAGCCCGTACGTATTGTTTCGCGATCGGAAGGCGTGATCCCTGCCATCCGGCTTGAGGGACGAGAGCGTCGTGCCTTCCTCCTCATGGCGGGGGTGCTGACCCTTGGGGGCACGGTCATGGCGTTGGTCTCGGTGCACCTCATCACCCTGCTCCAGGCCCGTGGCGTGGCACTCACCTCGGCCGTCGCCTACGGCGCCCTGATCGGGCCGGCACAGGTCGGGGCGCGCATCGTCGAGATGGCTGGCAAGGGCCGGCATCACCCTCTCTTGACCCTCTCCGCGGCGATGATCCTGGTAGCCATCGGGGTCGCGATGCTGGCGGCCGGCCTACCCTTGGTCGGGCTGGCGCTGGTCCTCTACGGGGCTGGCAACGGGATCTATTCGATCGCCCGGGGAACGGTGCCCATGGCCCTGTTCGGTCCCGAGCGCTACGCCCCGCTCGTCGGCCGTCTCGCCCGTCCAGGGTTGGTAGCGCAGGCGCTTGCGCCCTCCGTCGGAGCCGTTGTCCTCACCCACGCGGGCGCGAACGCCACCTACGCCCTGCTCAGCGTGCTCGCCGTTGCGAACGTCGCGCTTGCCCTGTCCCTCTGGCGTGTTCGGCCCGGAGGATAGAAAAGCGACGGCCGCCGCGGACGTCCGCCGCGGTCCCCAATTCGATCCTTGCCTTCGACGGATCCCGAGCCTACTGACGCTTAAACGATTCCATAACGGTTTAAGTGTCGTGAAAGAAAAGCAAGCGCTCGATGGCTTCGCAGCCATCGCGCAGGAGACACGCCTGCGCATCATCCGCCTCCTGGTCACGGCCGGGGCGAAGGGCATGGCGGCCGGCGCCATCACTCAGGCGATCGCCGGGGCCTCCGCGCCGCGCATCTCGTTCCACCTCGGCCACCTTGAGAACGCCGGTCTTGTGGAGAGCCGCCGCGAGGGGCGCTCCATCATCTACAGCGCGATCTTTCCGGCCCTGTCCGACCTTGTCGCCTTCCTCATGCGCGATTGCTGCGAGGGGCATTGCGAGGTCTGCGACCGCGCCATCGACCTGTTCGCCAAATGCACCGGCCGGCCCCAGCGGGTCGAGCAAGCCCCCAAGATAGTCTGCGAGGAAGCATGACAAACCTGCGCGACACCCTCGAAGGCCACCAGATCGCGATCTACTTCGTGGCCATCGGCGTCGCCGCTCTTACCGCCCTGACGCTGCCCGGAACGACGGCCCTGGAGGTCGGCATCAACCCAGCCCTGGCGCTAATGCTCTTCGTCACCTTCCTCCAGGTGCCCCTGCCTGAACTTGGGCAAGCCTTCACGCGAGTCCGTTTCCTGGCGGCGCTCCTGGTCGCGAACTTCGTCGTGCTGCCGATCCTGGTGGCCGGCCTGATCCGGTTCGTGCCTGCCGATCCCATGCTGCGGCTAGGGGTGCTCATGGTCCTGCTCACGCCGTGCATCGACTACGTCGTGACCTTCGCACACCTCGGTCACGCGGACGCCAAGGTGCTGCTGGCGTCCACCCCGGCGCTCCTGATCGCGCAGATGCTCCTTCTGCCCGTCTACCTGAACATCTTCCTCGGCGAGGACGCCGCCAGGTTCGTCCAGGTCGGTCCATTCGTGCACGCGTTCGTCTGGCTGATCGCCGTCCCTCTCGGGCTTGCCGCGTCGGTTCAGCATTGGGCCGGACGCAGCCTAGCCGGGCAACGGGTGTCCACAGGCCTCGGACTCCTGCCGGTACCCGCAACGGCCCTCGTCCTGTTCGTGGTGATCGCGTCCGTCCTGCCCCAACTCGGGCCCGCGCTCGACGATGCCATCCGGGTGGTCCCGATCTACGTCGCCTTCGCCGTGGCGGCACCGCTTCTGGGTTGGACGGTCGGGCGCGCATTCCGCCTTGATGCGCCCACCGTCCGCACCCTCGCCTTCAGCGCGGCCACCCGCAACTCCCTTGTGGTTCTGCCACTGGCGTTTGCGGTTCCGGGTGCCGTGCCACTCCTGCCCGCCGTCATCGTCACACAGACGCTGGTCGAACTCCTCGCGGAACTCATCTACGTCCGCCTCATGCCCAGGTTCGATGCCCCGGCATCCTCGCCGGTCGCCGCCTAGGTCGACGGTCGTTCCACGGACGAGCGGCTGCGTGACCCCGCATCGCCACCCGCTTCCGGCCTCTTGGGACCAAGGCAAGGACGACCGGCGGTCCCGTTCCACTGCTGTGTGTCGGAGGGGCCGGCTTTCACATCGGTGCATCGAGCATGTCGAGAACCGGGCAGGCCGGCGTCGGGGCGCCGCTGCACCGCTCCACGGTGTCGCTCAGGATGCGCTCAAGCCGCGCGAGACGAGCGAGCTTGGCGCGGACCTCGGAAAGGTGGGCGGCGGCGACGTCCCGGACCTCGCCACAGGACCGGTGCCCGGGCGCGGCCAACGCCAGCAGGGTTCGGATGTCCTCGATCCCGAAGCCCAATGCGCGGGCCTGACGGATGAACGCCAGGCGCCGGACATGAGCAGGATCGTAGGCCCTGTGACCGCCTTCCGTGCGGGCGGGCGGCGGCATGAGCCCGATGCGCTCGTAGTAGCGGACGGTCTCCAGGTTGATCCCGGCCGCCGCCGCGATCTGGCCAATGGAGAGACCTCGCGAACCCTTCGCCATTTTTCGCTTGATCCCGTAGTGGCTACGGGATGCAGGGTGGCACGATGATGATCGACACACCATCCATGACGCCTTCCGCACGACCCGCCTCAGGTCCGCGGGACGGCCTGCCGGTTTCCTCGGGAAACTGGTTCGCAGGGCTGGGCACGGTCGCCGGGCTGGGTGCCCTGGCGGCTTCGTCCTGCTGCGCCCTCCCGGTGGCGCTTGCCGGTCTCGGCGCGACAGGGGCGGTGTTCGGAGGGTTGGCCATGTTGGCGAGCATCCGGCCGATCCTGCTCGGCGGGGCCGCCCTGGCCCTCCTCATGGGTTGGGCGCTGTTCTTCCGTCACCGGGCGACGGCATGCGACATGGCCGAACCATGTGCTCGCACGGGGCCGTCATGGCATACCCCTGGCCTTCTCGGGCTTGGGACGGCGCTGGTCGGTTTGGCGCTCGCGTGGGAACCATACCTTGAGCCTGTCGTGCTCAAGGCGATGCGGTGAGGCCGACGATGCAGCTTCGGTCCACCCTGACCTGCCCGCACTGCGGTCATCGAGCGACGGAGACGATGCCGACCGACGCCTGCCAATTCTTCTACGAGTGCACCAGCTGCGGCACGCTTCTGCGCCCGAAGGCGGGCGACTGCTGCGTCTTCTGCTCCTTCGGCGACGTGCCCTGTCCGCCCATCCAGGAAGCGCGCGAGAACGGCGGGTCCGCATCCTGCTGCTCGGGGTCCTCCTGAGCTGCGGACCGGACACGAAGCTTACCCGCTTGGTCCAAGTCCGGGCAGGGTGCCGTGCTGAACGATCCGACCCTCGATTTAGCGTGTCCGAAGCCGTCGGGTGCATGGCTTCGGAGGTCCGAGCGCGAGACGTCCTGCGCGTCCCGTACTCCAGTCCCTTCCTCGCCGGTCTACGATGTGGCATCGTCCAAAGGTGACCTTCTGGCTCGCCCTTCGCAGGCTGCTCCCGCTCCTGGCGGTCCTCAGCCTCGCCCTTGCGCCGGTGACCGCATCCGCGGCCGCCGCGGGCATGCGCGCGCCGACGGCCGTTCAAGGTCACGCCATGGCGATGCCCGACGAGGCCATGGACGACATGGCCGGGATGGCCATGGACGAGATGCCGTGCTGTCCCAAGGAGCGGCCGGGCATGCCCGACTGCTCGAAGGGTTGCCCCCTGATGGCGCTCTGCCTGGCGAAGGTCGCCACCGGGCTGCCGGTCGCCGTCGGACTTCCGGGCCGCGTCGCCGGCGTCGAGGGGCCGACCTGGGGCGTCACTGCCTCCTTCGACAGCCTGTCGCAAGGGCCGCCCACCGAGCCTCCCCAAGCCTGAACCCGATGCCGCCGGCGCCTGCGCCGGCCGATCCCGCGCGCCTGAAGGCCCGGGTCCCATCGTTTTCAGGAGATCATCGACCGTGTCCAAGACATCGTTTTCGCGCGCCCTCACGGCTGCGCTGCTCGGCCTCGTCCTCACCGCCGCGGCCCGGGCCGACACCAAGGACTACGAATTCCAGCTGGTGAAGGACGAAGCCAAGCAGGGCGAGGCCATCCTCGACGTCCGCCTCGTCGACAAGCGCACGTCCAAGCCCGTGCCGAACGCCGTCATCTTCGCCAAGCGCATCGACATGGCGCCCGACAGCATGGAGGAGATGACCTCCAAGATCGAGCAACTGCCCTCGCCGGAGCCGGGCCTTTACCGGTTCAAGGCGAAGCTGACGATGGCCGGCGGCTGGCGCCTCTCGCTCGGGGCCAAGGTCCAAGGCGAGACCGGCACCGTCGAGAACAGGCTGGTGTTCAAGGCCACCAAGTGAGCCGGTCGGCTTGGGCGGCCGGGACCCTCTCCGCGCTCGCGGCGGGGGTTTTGGGGTATGGCGCGGGGCATGAGGGCAGCCCCGTGCCGGCGCTCGTCCAGCAGGCGCGGACCGGGTTCGCCCATTGGCTGCCGGGAACCCGGCAGCCCTCTTCGGTGCCCGCTCGGGTCCCGGCCAAGGCGACGGGACCGGTCGTCTACTACCAGGACCCGGACGGAAAGCCGGACTACGCCTCCGAGCCCAAGCGCACGGCGGACGGTCGAGACTATCGCGCCGTCCACGCGAGCGAGGAGGTGCGCTTCGACGAACCCGACGAGACGGAGGCAATGCCCGACGCCGGGCACGGCGACATGGCCATGGCTCAGGCCACGATGCCGGAGACGAGTGCCCGCAAGGTGCGCTTCTACCGCAACCCGATGGGTCTTCCGGACACCTCGCCGATTCCGAAGAAGGACTCGATGGGAATGGATTACCTCCCCGTCTACGAGGGCGAGGACACCGACGACGGCACCGTGAAAATCTCGCCCGGCAAGCTCCAGCGCACCGGGGTCCGGACGGCGGTCGTCGAGCGACGCGTCCTGTCGATGCCGGTGCGCGCACCTGGCGCCATCGAGGAGGACGAGCGCCGGATCTCGGTCATCGCGATGCGTACCGACGCCTTCATCGAGAAGGTCGAGGCCGTCACCACCGGCGACCACGTGCACAAGGGCCAGCCCCTCCTGCGCCTGTTCTCGCCGGAGATGAACGCGGCCGCCGCGCAGTACCTAACCGGCATCGGCTACGAGGGCGCCCGCCGGCGTCTTGAGAACCTCGGCATCCCGCCCGAGGTCATCGACGAGATCGAGCGATCCCGAAAAGTGCCCTCGACCATCACGTGGTCGGCGCCCCGCGACGGCGTCGTGGTCGAGCGCAACGTCTCGGACGGGATGCGCGCCAAGTCCGGCGACACCCTGTTCAAGCTCGTCGACCATTCCCGGGTCTGGGTCTTGGCCGACGTGACCGAACGCGACCTGGCGGCCGTGGCGGAGGGCCAGACGGCGACCGTGCGCGCCCGGACGTTTCCTGATCGCGTCTTCACCGGCGCGGTGACCCGGATCTACCCGCACCTCGCCATGGGGACCCGGACCGCCCGCCTGCGCATCGAGTTGCCCAACCCGAACGGCGACCTGCGCCCGGGCATGTTCGCCGACGTCGCCATCGCCACGGGCAGTGACAAGCCGGTGGTCGCGGTGCCCGATGACGCCGTCATCGATACCGGCATCAGGCAGGTCGTCCTGCTAGACAAGGGAGAGGGTCGCTTCGAACCGCGACCGGTCAGGCTCGGCGTCCGCGGCGACGGCTACGTCGAGATCCGCGCCGGCATCGCCGCGGGCGACCGCGTGGTGACCTCGGCCAACTTCCTCATCGACGCCGAGAGCAACCTGAAGGCGGCCCTCCAAGGTCTTTCCGAGCCGAAGCCCGATCCCGGGCCGCAAGCCGCCGCCGAGGGGAAGGCGCCATGATCGCCCGCCTGATCGCCTGGTCGGCGCGGAATCTGGTGCTAGTCCTGATCGGGACCATCTTCGCGGTCGGAGCCGGGCTCTACGCCCTGAAGACCCTGCCGCTCGACGCGATCCCGGACCTCTCGGACGTGCAGACCATCGTCTACACTGAGTACCCGGGCCAAGCTCCCCAGGTCGTGGAAGACCAAATCACGTACGTCCTCTCGACTGCCATGCTGACGGTGCCGCGATCCAAGGTCGTTCGCGGGTTCTCGTTCTTCGGGGTCTCGTTCGTCTATGTCATCTTCGAGGACGGCACCGACCCGTACTGGGCTCGCAGCCGAGTGCTCGAATATCTCAACACCGTGGCCAAGCGCCTGCCGGCGGGAGTAACCCCGACCCTGGGCCCCGACGCCACCGGCGTCGGCTGGGTCTACCAGTACGTCGTGGTGGCTAAGGAACGGACGCTGGCCGAGCTCCGCTCGCTCCAGGACTGGGTCGTGCGCTTCGGGGCGTCGCGTGCCGAGGGCGTGGCGGAGGTCGCGGGCGTCGGCGGCTTCGTGAAACAGTACAACGTCGTGGTCGATCCCAACCGGCTCCGTGCGCAGGGCATCACCCTGTCCAAGCTCCGGGACGCGATCCGGTCGAGCAATGCCGACGTCGGCGGCCGCACCGTCGAGCTCTCCGAGTTCGAGTTCGTCGTCCGTGGCCGCGGGTATCTCAAGAGCGTCGCCGACATCGAGAGCATCGTCCTGAAGACCGAGGCGGGCACCCCGCTGCGGGTGAAGGAGGTGGCTCGGGTCGAGCTCGGTCCCGACGAGCGCCGCGGCATCACCGAGATGAACGGCGACGGCGAGGTCGCCGGCGGGATCGTCCTGCAGCGGTTCGGGGCGAACGCCCTGAACGTCATCGAGAACGTGAAGGTGCGCCTTTCCGAAGTCGCCGCCAGCCTGCCCAAGGGCACGGAGATCCTGCCGGTCTACGACCGCTCGCACCTGATCGAGGCGGCCATCGAGACCCTCAAGGGTACCCTGATCGAGGAGAGCGTCATCGTCGCCCTCGTCTGCGTCGTGTTCCTGCTCCACGTCCGCAGCGCGCTGGTCGCGATCCTGATGCTGCCGGTCGGCATCCTGATGGCGTTCGCGGGCATGAAGGCCCTCGGGCTCGGGGCCAACATCATGAGCCTCGGCGGCATCGCCATTGCGGTGGGCGCAATGATCGACGCCGCCATCGTCATGATCGAGAACGCCCACAAGCACTTGGAGCGGGCTGACCCCGGAAAGTCCCGGGTCGAGATCCTCATCGAGGCAGCGAGCGAGGTCGGCCCCTCGCTGTTCTTCTCGCTTCTCATCATCACCGTGAGCTTCCTGCCGATCTTCACCCTGGAGAGCCAGGAGGGGCGCCTCTTCGGGCCGTTGGCCTTCACCAAGACATTCGCCATGGCGGCGGCGGCGGTGCTGTCACTGACCCTCGTCCCGGCGCTGATGGTCCTGTTCGTCCGCGGCCGGATCATCCCAGAGCACCGCAACCCGGTGAACAGGCTCCTCATCTGGGTCTATCGGCCCCTTATCGCCGGCGTGCTCCGGGCGCGCGTGTTGACGGTCCTGCTGGCCATGGTCGTCCTGGCGGCGACGGCATGGCCGGCGAGCCGGCTCGGCTCGGAGTTCATGCCCGACCTCGACGAGGGCACGCTGATGTACATGCCGACGACCCTGCCGGGCATCTCGGTGACTAAGGCGGGGGACCTGCTGGCGACCCAGGACAGGATCATCAAGTCCTTCCCCGAGGTGGCATCGGTCTACGGCAAGGCCGGTCGCGCCAACACCGCGACCGATCCGGCGCCGAGCGAGATGTTCGAGACCATCGTCAACCTGAAGCCGAAGGCGGAGTGGCGCCCCGGGGTCACGACGGCGAGCCTGAAGGCCGAGATGGACGCTGCACTCCAGTTTCCCGGGGTCTCGAACGCTTGGACCCAACCGATCCGCGCGCGGATCGACATGCTCTCGACCGGCATCCGCACCCCTGTCGGGATCAAGGTGATGGGGACCGACCTCACCGAGATGGAGAAGGTCGCCCGCCAGGTCGAGGCGGTGGTGAAGGCGGTGCCGGGCACGTCGAGCGCCTATGCCGAGCGCGTCCAGGGCGGCTACTTCCTCGACATCACCCCCGACCGCGAGGTGCTGGGTCGGTACGGGCTGACGGTCGGGGACGTGCAGGACGTCATCGCCATGGCGCTCGGCGGCGAGAGTGTCACCAACACGGTCGAGGGCCGCGAGCGCTACACCGTCAACGTGCGCTACCCACGCGCCTTTCGCTCCGACCCACGATCCATCGGCTCCGAGGTCCAGGTGCCCATCGCAGGCGGGGGTACGGTGCCGCTCGGCGAGGTGGCCAAGGTGCAGTTGAACCGTGGTCCGACCCAGATCCGGACGGAGAACGGCCGGCTCGCGGTCTTCATCTACGTCGACGTCGCCGGTCGCGATCTCGGGGGCTACGTCGCCGAAGCCAGGGCGGCGGTGACCAACGAGGTCAGTCTGCCGCAGGGCACACTCGTGCAGTGGAGCGGGCAGGTCGAGTACCTCGACCGGGCGACGGCCCGGCTGAAGGTCGTGGTCCCGCTGACGCTGCTGATCGTGTTTCTGCTCCTTTACCTGAACTTCCGGCGGCTCACCGAGACGTTCATCGTCATGCTGTCGCTGCCCTTCGCTCTCGTCGGCGGGGTCTGGCTGATGTGGTGGATGGGCTTCAATGTGTCGGTGGCGGTGGCCGTCGGCTTCATCGCGCTCGCCGGCGTCGCGGCCGAGACCGGCGTGATCATGCTGGTCTACCTCGATCATGCGTTGATCGAGGCGCGGGCTGAATGCGGTCGCGCTGGCAGGGCCTTCACCCGCGAGGGCCTGCGGCGGGCGATCATGGTGGGCGCGGTCGAGCGGGTGCGTCCGAAGATGATGACGGTTGTCGCCATCATGGCCGGGCTACTGCCCATCCTGTGGAGCACCGGCTCTGGCTCCGAGGTTATGCAGCGGATCGCGGTTCCCATGATCGGCGGCATGGTCTCGTCGACCATGCTGACCCTGGTCGTCATCCCGGCGGTCTACGGTCTCGTGAAGGGATGGAGCCTGCCCGAACCCGAGATGCCGACCGAATCCGTTGAAGTCGCCGAATTGCCCTTAGCGGCAGAGTGAGAACGGGAGACCGACCATGAACGAGACGATCATGACGACCCGGCGTGCCGCGATCCTGGGACTAGCGGCTTTGGTCGTCCCCGGGCACCGCGCTCTGGCACAGGACCTGCCGACCCTGTCCGTGACCAAGGACCCAACCTGCGGCTGCTGCGAGAGGTGGGTCGCCCACCTGCGGGAAAGCGGTTTCCCGGTGACCGTCACCGAAGGAGCGGTGAACCCGCTTAAGGTCCGCCTCGGGGTGCCGCGTGACCTTTCAGCCTGCCATACCGCCCAGGTTGGCGGCTACGTCGTGGAGGGGCATGTCCCGGCCGGGGCGATCAAGCGGCTGCTGGCCGAGAAGCCCAAGGGCACCGGACTGGCTGTCCCTGGCATGCCGACGGGTTCCCCCGGGATGGAGGTCGAAGGCATGGAGCCGGACACCTACGACGTCGTCCTATTCGGGCCGACCGGGCGGAGCACCTTTGCGCGCTATCGAGGCGGCGCAATTATCTGAGACGAAGCCGTGACCTCCGGGAGGGAAGGGTAAGCGTGAGGCCAGGGCGCGCCCGATGCACCTCATGCTATGGAGGCCCATGCGCCGCTTCCCGCCCGAACGCATCGTCTGCCTGACCGAGGAAACAGTCGAGACCCTGTATTTGCTCGGGGAGCAGGACCGCATCGTCGGCGTCTCCGGCTATGCGGTCCGTCCTCCACAGGTCCGCCGCGAGAAGCCGCGGGTCTCCGCTTTCACCAGTGCGGACATTCCGAAGATCTTGGCACTCGCGCCCGACTTGGTGCTGACCTTTTCGGATCTTCAAGCCGGTATCGTCTCAGACCTCATACGGGCAGGCATTGCCGTGCATGCGTTCAATCATCGGGACGTCGCCGGTATCCTTGCCATGATCCGCACCGTCGGCGCCTTGGTCGATGCCCGAGACAAGGCGGAGGCGCTGGCGCTCGGCTACGAGAACCGGCTCGCGCGGGTGGCTGCCCAGGCCCGGGGACAGGCGCGATTGCGCGTGTACTTCGAGGAATGGGACGAGCCCCTCATTTCGGGCATCGGGTGGGTTTCTGACCTGATAGACATCGCTGGCGGCAACGATGTCTTCCCGAACCTCGCCCGGCAGCCGGCCGCTAAGGACCGTATCGTGGCGCCGGAGGCGGTGCTGGAAGCCGCTCCCGAGGTCATCCTGGCATCTTGGTGCGGGAAGAAGGTTGTGCCCTCGCGCATCGCCGGGCGGTCGGGCTGGTCGGCCATCCCCGCCGTCGTGAACGGACGCATCGTGGAGATCAAGTCGCCCCTGATCCTGCAGCCCGGTCCTGCAGCACTGACGGACGGCCTCGACGCCATCCTGCAGGCATTGGGTCATCCGCTCCTGGATGACGACCCTTATCCGCTGTCTCCGGCCTTGGGTATCGCCGCCGCGCCGTGGCGCCTCACCGAGAGGCACCGCACGCAGCTTCTCAAGGTCCCGGATGAGGGATGGATCGAGGGCACTCGCCTCGACGCACGCTCGCTGGAGGTCCTCGTCCGGCGCGGATGGATCCGACGCGCGCACGCCGACCCCCTCGGGCGGGCGCGCCGCGACGGATACCAGCGGACGGAGGCGGCTAGGCTCGCGCTGGGCATTACGACCGCGCCACCCTAAAGGGTGGGCGCCCCTCATGCGTGGCGCGCGATCCTAGAAATGGTGGTGATGCCGCCGATGATGATGATGGTGGTGGCCCCAGCCATGGTGGTGATGTGGCCGGAAGTGATGATGGTGTCCCCAGCCGTGATGGTGACCTCTGCCGTAGTAGCCCCCGCCGTGGTGATGGTGATGCCGGCGATGGTGATGGTGATGCTGAACGTGACGCATCAGGCCAGGGCCATCCTGCATCGCGATGACCCCGCTCGGTGTCACCGGAGCGGCGGAAGCGGCGGTGCCGAACGTCAGGACGGCGAGGATCGACAGAGCGATCAAGGAAAAGGTGCGCGTCATGGGCTTTCCTCCTCAATGAGGAACGAACGCCCGGCGAGGTCTCCTTAATCCCGCCCCCGGTCCTGAGCCAACGGTAATGGCGACGGAAAGGGGCCCCGAAGGGCCCCTGGACGATCACATGCGGTGGTGGCGATGGCCGTGACCGTGGCGCATCATGTGGCCACGGCGATGGTGGTGATGGCGCATGCCGTGCCCACGATGGTGGTGATGGCGCATGCCATGGCCGCGGTGGCCGTGGCTGTCGTGCATGCGAACATCGACGATGCTGGTCGGGGCATCGACGGCGCCGACCATACCGGGAGCGGCGGAGGCAGGTGCGGCGATGCCGATGGCACCGAGCGCGGCCAGGGCGGCGACGGCGAACAGGGACTTCCTCATAGGAGCTTCCTCGTTGGTTGTTGCTGGATCGTCTTGGCCCCGGGCCGGACCGGCGAACGGCCCATCGGGAGCGACGAGGAACGGCTTCGCTTCGAGGAGGGTTCCGCGGATGCGCAGTCTCCCGATGGTCATGGATAAGGAAGGCTTGTCCCTGACTTACCGCGATGTCGGCGTTGTTCGTCCGCGAGGCGGATCCCGGGTTCGAACGGAGTGGCCATGCGTCTGCGACCGTGTTACCTATTGGGTAACGTAGTGCGGAGCATTACCTTGCGGGTAACGGATTGGTGCGATGCAGATCCGTTTCCGGTCTAGGCGCCTGGGGAAGGCGCTGTCGGACCCGAAGGAGATGGCGAAGGCCTACGGGGACAGGGCGAAACCGATACGGAAGCGGCTGGACGTGTTGGGGCAGGCGGCCTGCCTCTCGGACGTTCCGACGGAGCCACCCGTCCGCCGGCATCAACTCGGCGGTAACCGGGACGGCCAACTCTCGGTCACGATCAAGGACAACTGGCGTATCGTCTTCGTGCCCGACCACGACCCGGTGCCCTGCCTGCCTGACGGCGGGCTCGACACGGGTCAGGTCACGGCGGTCGAGATCATCGAAATCGTCGACTACCATGGCAACTGAACGGCGGAGACCAAGGGGATGACGACGCAGGAAGCCTGGACGCCGCAATGGGCGACCCATCCCGGCGAACACCTCGAAGAGTACATCCAGGAGCGCGGCTGGTCCCAGGCCGAGTTCGCCCGCATCGCCGACATGACGCCCAAGCTAGTCAGCACGATCATCAACGGCTCCAACCCGGTCACGCCCGAGACCGCACTGAAGCTGGAGCACGTGCTCGGCCTCAAGGCCTACATCTGGACCGGCCTCCAGGCGAACTGGGACCTGTTCCAGGCTCGGCAGCGGGAGCAGGAGGCGGCCGTGCGGGAGGCCGAATGGCTCAAGGGGTTCCCTATCAGGGAACTGAAGGCCTGTGGTCGCCTTCCCCAGACCAACGACCCCGGCAGGATCATGGACGGTCTGCTGGGCCTCCTCGGGATCGGGGGACCGCACGCCTACGAGGCGAAGCTCGGTTCCCTGGCCGTGCACCACCGCAAGGCGAGGACCGGCACCACCTCGCCCCACCACATGCTGTGCTGGCTGATGCTGGGCGAGGAGAAGGCGCGCCGGCTCAGCCTGCCGGCCTACGATCCGGGGCGGTTCAAGCAGGGATGCGCAGAGATCCGTTCGCTGACCGTGGAAATGCCTGAGACCTTCGAGCCGCGCATGCTCGAAATCTGCCATGCGTCCGGCGTCGCCCTAGTGTTCCAGAAGCCCCTAAGCAAGACCTGCGTCTTCGGATCGGCGCGGTGGCTGAACGACGACCGTCCCATGATCCAGATGTCGCTGCGCATGAAGAGCAACGACCATTTCTGGTGGACCTTCTTCCACGAGGCGGCGCACATCAGCCTGCATCGCGGAATGAATTTCGTCGACGACAAGAACGGCGAGGACAACGACGTCGAGGCCGAGGCGGATGCCTGGGCCGAGGAGATGCTGGTCGGGCGCGAGCGGATCGATGCCTTCGCCACCACATGCCCACGGACGAAGCAGGAGGTCGTGACCTTCGCCGACGAGGTCGGGCTTCATCCGGGCATCGTGGTCGGCATGCTGCAACACCGACGCGTCCTCGCATTCAGCCACCTGAACGACCTGAAGGCACGTTTGGGATGGGCGGACGAGGTCGCCGCCGCCTGAGTGCGCGGGGCATCGGTCAGGCCGCCTCGGTCATGGGGGCGCTGATGGCCGACAGGCCCATCACCTCCGCCCGTCCCCCGCCGCGGCGAAGGTCTCAAGCAGGCGCCGACGCTCAGCCACGAGAATGCTAGTCCCCGGCGGCTTGGGCGCTGCCGTGCTCCGTACCGGCTCCCGCCTTCCGACGAGCGCGACCGGCCCCTGCGCTGGCATGTCCACCTCTCGCGGGCCTGATGCCAGGGCTTCGGGTCGGCTTACCTCGCCTAGTCCGTTGCCGGCAGCCATCATGGTCTCGCGGAACGCCCGGTGCTGACCGCCGTCCTCGTACACCAGCCGGACCGCCGACGTTCCGCTCGCCACGAGGGCGGCGACCTGCCGCTCGTCGTCCGCCTGCTTCCGGGCGACCGCGTCGGCGGCGGGGGCGTCAACGCCCGCATCGAACGCGTAGCGTCCGCCCGCCACGTCGACGGCCGGTTCCGCCCCCGTGACCTCGAACCGGTCCGACCCTTCCTTGAGGTTCCTCCAGAAGGCCATGTTCGGGTCCTGCCGGTGCCGGGCGAGGTTCTCCGGGGTCATGCGGAACGGGTAGGACTGGAACTGGACGGCTCGCTGCCCGCCCGCGAACGCCTCGCGGACGACGGCGTAAAGCTCCGAGATCGCCTCGTCCGTCATCGCGAAGCAGCCCTGGGACGAGCACGAGCCATGGACCATCAGGTGCGTCCCCGTGCGCCCCAGGGAGCGGTCGTACGCGTTCGGGTAGCCGAGGTTGAACGACAGGTAGAGGCTGGAATTCGCGTTCATGGACTCCGGCGTGATCGCGTAGAAGCCCTCGGGGGCCTGTCGGTCGCCCTCCCGGGTCTTGGGCCCGAGCTGACCCGACCACCGGCACATCGGATACGTCTTCAGCAAGGCGTACCTGCCGTCCGCTCCGCGCTTCCAAAGCTCGATCTCGGACTCCTTCTTGTAGGCCCGCATCAGGATCGGGTCGGCGGAAGACACACCCTTGGTGGACATCAAGGCCAGGGTCTCAGGCGGGATGGGCGCGAGGTGGCGGGTCGAGCCAGCGTACCGTCCGTCCTGGCAGGCGGACAGCGCCGACAGGAGAGCCAACCCGAGCGTGATCTTCTTCAGCATGTCGGCCTCGACGGTATCTGTGTCCGAGCCTGGGCCCGGGAGGGGCATGACGGGTTGCCGTGGCCACGGTTCGGCGGGATCGGGGCTATCATGAGGTCAATTCCCCGGCATCGGGATGCCGCCGGCGCGTTCGGAAGCCGTCGATGAGCAGCAGGACGACGCCCAGGGAGATCCAGGCATCCGCCAGGTTGAAGGTGAACCAGCGCATGCCGCCCATGTGCAGGTCGAGGTAGTCGGTCACGGTCCCATCCATGAACCGGTCGATGAGATTGCCCGCGGCGCCGCCTGCCATCGAGGCGAGCCCGAGGCGTTCGAGCCCGCTTCCCGCTGCCACGGCACAGCCGGCGATGAGGCAGGTAAGCGTGCCCTGGATGCCAAGAAGAAGGGTCAGGGAAGACGGATCGCGTGCCGGGAACAGGCTGAAGCTGATGCCGTGGTTGAACGACAGGCTCAGGTCGACGAAGGGCAGGAAGCCCTGGACCCCACCCTCGGCCAGCCAACTCTCGGCCGCCGCCTTCGCGGCGAGGTCGATGGCCGCGGCGGCCACCAGGATGGCGCCCACCGTCGCGACCCGGCGGGCCAGTCCCTCGGATGGGGTGGTCATCATGCCCTCAGAAGGCGGAGCGCGTTGGCCGTCACCAGGACGGTCGCACCGGTATCCGCCAGGATGGCCGGCCACAGCCCGGTGATGCCGGCGAGCGTGGTCACGAGGAACACCGCCTTCAGTCCGAGTGAGATGGCCACGTTCTGATGGATGTTGCCGAGCGTGGCCCGGGACAGCGCCACGAGGGCGGCGACGTCGGACACCCGGTCGTTGAGAACGGCGGCATCGGCAGTCTCCAGCGCGGCATCGGTACCGCCGCCCATGGCTATGCCGACGTTGGCTGCGGCAAGCGCGGGGGCGTCGTTGATGCCGTCGCCGACCATTGCCACAATCCCCAATTCCTTCAGGGCATTAACCTCGGCGAGCTTGTCCGCAGGTAGAAGATCGGCCCGGGCGGTGAGCCCGAGGCCCCTTGCGATGGCCTCGCCGGTACGGCGGTTGTCGCCCGTCAGCATCACGCACTCGACGCCGAGCCTGCGCAAGGACGCGATGGCGGCGGTCGCATCCTGTCTGGGCTCGTCCCGGACCGCTATGGCGCCGAGGGCCTCGCCGTCCCGGACCACGATGACCGCGGTCTTGCCTGCTTCCTCCAGCGCCGCCACGGTCCGCTCGGCCTCGTCTCCGAGGGGGGCCAGCGTCGCCGCGTGGCGGGGGGAAGCCACCACGACGAGCCGTCCTGCTACGGTGGCCTGGACGGCCTTACCGGGCACCGCCCTGGCGTCACGCACCGGCCGTAACGGGATGCCGTCCACCCCCGCGCGTTCGATAAGAGCTCGGGCGATGGGGTGGCTTGACCCCGCCTCCACCGCCGCTGCCAGCCCGAGAAGGGCCCGGTCCGTCATGCCCGTGGCGAACGGCAACACGTCCGTGACGAGCGGCCGACCGACCGTGAGCGTCCCGGTCTTGTCGAAGGCGACGGTTCGAACCCGCCCGATGGTCTCAAGGGCGGCGCCACCCTTCACCAGAAGTCCGCGACGAGCCCCGGCGGCCAGCCCGGAGGCGATGGCGGCGGGAGTCGAGAGGACGAGTGCGCAGGGGCAGGCGATGAGGAGCAGAGCCAATCCACGATAGATCCAGGTGCTCCAGTCGGCACCGAGCAGGAGGGGCGGCCCAAGCGCGGCCAGCGCGGCGAAGGCGAACGCCACCGGGGTGTAGACGGCGCTGAAGCGGTCGATGAAGCGCGCGGTCGGCGACTTCGACGCCTGCGCCTCCTCCACCATATGCAGGATGCGGGCGACGGTGTTGTCGGAGGGCATCCGGGTCACCCTGACCTGCAGGGCGCCGTCCGCGTTCACGCTGCCAGCGTAGACCGCGTCCCCGATTTCCTTTGGCCGGGGGACGGATTCCCCCGTGATGGGGGACTCGTCGAGGCTCGACGACCCGTCCGTGATCTCACCGTCGGCGGGCACGCGGTCGCCGGGGCGGACCAGCACGGTCTGCCCGATCCGAAGGGCGGCAGCCGGCACCTCGCGCACGATACCGTCCTCCTCGATCAGGCGCGCCGTCTTCGGCACGAGGCCTACGAGCGCCTTGATGCCGGCCCGGGATCGGCCTGCCGCGAAGCCTTCGAGCATCTCGCCGACCGTAAACAGCAGGACCACGACCGCGGCTTCCTCGGCGGCATGGATGGCGAGCGCGCCGACCGTCGCAACCGACATCAGCATCTCGATGGAGAAGGGCGAGCCATTGCGCGCCGCAGCGATGGCCCGGCGTCCGTAGAAGGCAAGCCCAAGGAGCGCCCCGGGCCAGTAGGCGTACTCGCCGACCAGCGCAGGCTGGGCTTGATCCAGTAGGAAGCCCACGGCGAACAAGGCTGCGATGGCAATGGCTAGGAGCCCCTTGCGGCTGCGCCAGGCGGGGGGCTCCGCCTTCTCGTCCTCGACCGAAAGGATATCGGTCCCGGACGAATGGGCATGGGCGAGGTCGGCTGCCGTGGGCAGGGAGGCGACGCCGTAGCCGAGGCCGGCGATCCGCTCCTCAAGCGCAGCCCGGGGCGTCGCGCCCTCATCAAGCACGAGGTCGAGGACCTGGGCCGTGTAGTTCACGCGCACGTCGCCGACGCCGGGGAGGCGGGTCACCGCCGTCTCGATCTTGGCCGCGCAACTCGGGCAATCCATGCCCTTCACGCGGTAGCGCAGTGCGGCGGCTGCGGGGATCTTCCCCATGGTTCCTGTCCCCGGCATGGCATGCTCCGTCGGCCCGGGCGTCGCGCCGGGCGGTGGGACCCCCTATGTGCACCCTGTAGCAACTACAGGGTCAAGACCGTGGCGAACGCATCCTCCATGACCATCGGCGACTTGGCGGCGGCGACGAACACCCGTGTCGAGACGGTCCGGTGGTACGAGAAGGTGAAGCTCCTGCCGAAACCCGCGCGGTCGGCGGGCAACTATCGCCTGTACGGCCCGGAGCACCTGCGTCGTCTGAGCTTCATACGGCGTGGCCGGGACCTCGGCTTCACCGTGGACCAGATCCGCGAGCTTCTGGCTTTGGCCGACGAACGCGGCCGGTCCTGCGCCGAAGTCGACACGATCGCGCGTGCGCACTTGGCGGAGGTCGAGCGGAAACTCTCGGACCTCACCAGGCTCGCCCGTGAGCTGAGCGACGTCATCGGTCAGTGCAAATGCGGCTCGGTCGCAGACTGCCGCATCATCGAGGCCTTGTCGCCTCACGGCGACCTGGCCTGAGCGGGGGACCGACCAAATCGGGGCACCGGCGGATGGAGACGGCCGAGCCGGCGTCAGCCCGATGGGGGTGATCGCCCATCGGTCCAGCGGCGCTCACGTCATGGAGCCAAGGAGATAGAGCAGGATCCAAACGCCAGGAACGAGGAGCAGCACCCAGGCGAAGGAGCGTAAAGCCGCCTTGCGAACGTGCGGCCGCACCCGCCGCCGACGCCGTGGATTGCCTCGCCCCCAAACATTCTCATTTCGCGCAGCCTTCTTGCCGGCCATTGGGCATTCCTAAGTCCGGGGACCTACCTGGCACTTCGAGGGCGGCCGTACCGCCCCGCCCCCTGTTGTCTCCCCACCGTGTCGATTCCGGAGCCTTGCTAGAGGGTCTGTTGCGTCCTCAGGTGCCGGTAAAGGGCATGCACGGCGTCCATGTAGTCGAGGGAGGGACTTTTCCGGCAAAACGCCCGGAGGAAGTTCGCCTGCGCGCTCAGTGGCATCGAGGCCGGCGCCAAGTCGAGGCCCTCGTCGATGCCTTCGGGTGCCCGTATCAGCGCCCCGCTCATGAACCCCTGGGCCCAGGCGAGGTAATCCCGCTCCCTCTCCGGCGCTTCCCCGATGTCATGGATGAAGCGCGCGCAGGTGGATGCGCCGATGCCCACGATCTTCGTGGCCGGCGCCTGCGCCAGGATCACGAAGACGCCCGAAAGCACAGCCGGCATCGCCATCATCGTCCGTTACCATCGGGATCGAGGAGCCTGGAAGCGTGCACGCCGGCCGGATGGCCGGTCATGGCCTCGTGGGTGGCCGAGCATCCCGCGTAGCGCCCGCCCTGGGAAACCATCAAGAGGCGCCGGTCCCCCGAAGCCGATGTCCGGACCGCCAGGAAAGTCCGAGCCGCAGGCCATGCGACGGTTCCCGGAGCGTCACCCTCCCGCGGCGTTCCATGGCGTTGAACGCCTTCCTGGAGGATGGCGGCGTAACGGGCCGGGAGTTCCACGTCGGAGAAGGGGCGGCTGAGCCAGATGACTTGCTGCAGGCCCTCGTCCTTGCAGACCTCCAGGACGACCCGGTCGGTGTCCCGTCCGGCCGAGGGGGGACGGTCATGGAAGTAGATCAGGGCGGTGATGTTGCCTTCCCGGTCCACCATCGAGGGTTTTGGTACCTCCGTCAGCGGCCCCCACGAGAGCCCGAACGGCGCTTCTTCCGGCTTGGCCGGCTCGGGGGTATCCATCGCCATGGTGCCCGGCTGTCCGACCTGGCAAGGACCGGCGTGCCCTAGGGAATAGCCGCAGGGTTCGGGCACGGAGACCGTCGGGGACGGCATGAAGCCGCTTCGCAAGGGAAAACGGCCGGGGATCACGCAGCTTTGGTCGCTCGCCGCGGAGGTTCCGCCCATTCCAAGGAAGCAGGCGAGGAGCAGCGCGGCGACGTTCATGGCAGGGCTCCGTCCGGTGGGGGCTGCCTCACTCCGCCGCGACCTCGACCTGGTGCCTCGCTTGGCCGGCACCAACCGGCCGGGCGCCCCCCGACGGCAGGACCGCTCCGGCAAAGCGTGCGTACAGGGCCGGCAGGACGACCAACGTCAGCAGGGTCGCGCTGATGAGGCCTCCGATCACCACGGTGGCGAGCGGCCGTTGGACCTCGGCCCCCGTCTCGGTCGCCAACGCCATCGGTACGAACCCGAGGGACGCCACCAAGGCGGTCATCGCCACCGGTCGGAGCCGGGTCATCGCGCCTTCGAGGATCGCCTCGCGCCGGGGCTTCCCCTCCGCGATGAGCTGCTTGATGTACGTCAGCATCACCAAGCCGTTGAGGACCGCCACCCCCGACAGGGCGATGAAACCCACCGCCGCGGGCACGGAGAACGGCATTCCCCGCAGCCACAGGGCGGCGATGCCGCCGGTGAGCGCCAGCGGCACCGCGCTGAACACGAGTAAGGCGTCCTTGGCCGAGTTCAGGGCCGAGAACAGAAGCAGGAAGATCAGGAAGAAGCAGACCGGCACGACCACCATCAGTCGCTGGCGGGCCGAGGCCAGGTTCTCGAATTGTCCGCCCCAGGTCACGTAGTAGCCGGCCGGAAGCTGCACCCCGGACGCGACCTTGGCCTGCGCCTCGGCGACGAGCGAGCCGATGTCGCGGCCCCGGACGTTGGCGGTGACCACGACGCGGCGCCGACCATTTTCCCGCGAGATCTGGTTCGGGCCCTCGGTGACAGAGAAGCTCGCCACCTGCTTCAGGAGCACGGAGGAGGCCCGCCCATTGGCGCCCGGGGGCAACGGAACAGGGATGTTCTCCAGGGCCTCGCGGTCCTCGCGAACCTTGTCGTTCAGCCGCACGACGATGGGGAAGCGGCGATCCCCCTCGAACACCATGCCGGCCTCGCGGCCGCCGATGGCCGCCCCGATGACGTCTTGGATTGCGGACGTGCTCAGGCCGAGGCGCGCGGCCTCGGTCTTGTTGATCTTGATCTCCAGGAACGGCAGGCCGGCCGTCTGCTCGACCTTGACGTCGTCGGCCCCCTCCGTCCCGCGCAGGATCGCGGCGACTTGGTTGGCGGTCTTGAGCATCGGCTCGAACTCCTCACCGAACACCTTTACGGCAAGGTCGCCGCGGGTGCCGGCCAGGAGCTCGTTGAAGCGAAGCTGGATGGGCTGGGAGAACTCGTAGACATTGCCGGCAAGCGACCCCAGGGCCTTCTCGATCTGCTCCTGCAAGTCCGCCTTGGACAGGTCGGGGTCGGGCCATTCCTCCTGCGGTTTCAGAATGACGAAGGTGTCGGACGAGCTCGGTGGCATGGGGTCCGAGGCGACCTCGGCGGTGCCGGTCTTCGAGAAGACGTAGGCGACCTGGGGGAACCGACTAACGGCCTGCTCGACCTTCAGCTGCATCGCCTGCGACTGGGTGAGCGAGGTCGACGGGATGCGCTGGGCGTTCAGCGCGATGCTCTTCTCGTCGAGCTGCGGGATGAACTCCTGCCCGAGCTTGGTGAACAGGAACCCGGCCCCGACGAGCAGCACCAGGGCAACCGCGACGAAAGTCATCGGGACCCGCAGGGCGGCACCGAGGACCGGACGGTAGGCGGCTTTGATCCCGCGGATGAGGACGTTGTCCTTCTCCGTCACCTTGCCGGTGATGACGATGGCGATCATCGCCGGCACGAAGGTCAGCGACAGGACGAAGGCCGAGAGAAGGGCGATGATGACGGTGAGTGCCATCGGCTCGAACATCTTGCCCTCGACACCAGTGAAGGTGAGGAGCGGCACGTAGACGAGGATGATGATAGCTTGCCCGTAGAGGGAGGGCTTGATCATCTCCTCGGCCGAGGCCCTCACCGTGACGAGGCGCTCCTCCAGTTCGAGCTTGCGCCCGAGCTCCCCCTGCCGCTCCGCCAGGTGGCGCAGGGCGTTCTCGGTGATGATGACGGCCCCGTCGACGATTAAGCCGAAGTCGAGGGCGCCGAGGCTCATCAGGTTGGCGCTGATGCGGCCCTGGACCATGCCGGTCATGGTCATCAGCATCGCGACCGGGATGACGAGGGCAGCGACGATGGCCGCGCGGATGTTGCCCAGCAACAGGAACAGGATGACGACGACGAGGGCCGCGCCCTCGGCTAGGTTCTTCGCGACGGTCCTGATGGTGGCCTCGACGAGGACCGTACGGTTGAGCACGGTCTGGACCTGGATGCCGGGCGGTAGCGTGCGCCGGACCTCGGTCATGCGAGCGTCGACGCCGGCCGCCACGGTCCGGCTGTTCTCGCCGATGAGCATCAGGGCGGTGCCGATCACCACCTCGCGCCCGTCCTCGCTGCCGGAGCCGGTGCGCAGGTCGCGCCCGATCCGAACCTCTGCGATGTCGGAGATGCGGACCGGCACGCCGCCGCGCGTCGTCACTACGACGGAGCCGATGTCCTCCATGGTCTCAAGGCGGCCGGCGGCGCGCACTACGTAGCCCTCGCCGTTGTCCTCAAGGTAACGTGCGCCTTGGTTGGCGTTGTTGGCCTCCAGCGCCCGGGCGATGTCGGCGAAGGACAGGTCGAGGGCGGTGAGCTTCATCGGGTCGGGCTGGACGTGGTACTGCTTGTCGAAGCCGCCGATGCTGTCGACGCCGGCGACCCCCGGCACGGTCTTCACCTGGGGGCGGATGATCCAGTCCTGAACGGTGCGCAGGTAGGCCGTGCGCTCCAGCTCGGTCGTGAGCCGCTGGCCCTCGGGGGTCAGGTAGCTTCCGTCCGACTGCCACCCGCCCTTGCCGTCCGGGGAGACCTTGCGCTCCTCGGGCTTGGCGTAGTGGATGGACCACATGTAGATCTCGCCCAGGCCGGTCGAGATCGGGCCCATGTGGGGCTCTGCCCCGGGCGGCAGGGTCGACTTCGCCTCGTTGATGCGCTCCGCCACCTGCTGCCGGGCGAAGTAGATGTCTAACTTCTCGGAAAAGACCGCGGTGACCTGGGAGAACCCGTTCCGCGAGAGCGAGCGGGTGTATTCCAGGCCCTTGATCCCGGCGAGGGCGGTCTCGACCGGATAGGTCACCTGCTTCTCGATATCGACCGGCGAGAGCGACGGCGCCGTGGTGTTAATCTGCACCTGGTTGTTGGTGATGTCGGGCACCGCGTCGATGGGGAGCTTGGTCAGCGAGAAGACGCCGAAGCCGGCGGCGAGAAGCGACAGGAGCACCACGAGCCAGCGCTGGTGGACCGAGAAGTCGAGGATCTTCGAGATCATGTCCGCGCCCGCCTTCAGTGGTCGTGGTCGGCTTCGGCCTTGCCGAGCTCGGCCTTCAGGACGAAGGAGTTGGCCACCGCGACCTCGTCGCCTGGGTTCAGACCCGAAAGGATCTCGTAGGCCTGGTCGTCGGCCTTGCCGATGGTCACGTCCCTTCTCTCGAACCCCGCCGGGGTCCGCGCGAACACCACCTTCTCGCCGCCGATGGTCTGGATTGCGGATTTCGGCAGTCGGACCTTGACGGGATCCTGGGCGATCTCGACTTCCGTCGTCACGAAGGTCCCCGGCCGCCAGGCCATGTCCTTGTTGGGCAAAGAGACGATGACACGGGCCGAGCGCGTCTCCGGGTTGAGGATCGGGCTCACGAAGACGACCTTGCCCTCTGCGCGAGGGCGGTCGTCCCCCGCGACGATGGCCACCCGGGCGCCCTCTCGCACCTTCGCCAGCTCGGTTGTCGGGACCGAGAGCTCGATCCACACGGAGGACAGGTCGGCCACGGTGTAGACGTCCGCGGGGTCGCCCTCGCTGCCGACCTTCGTGCCGACGTCGACCTTTCGCTCGACGACCCGTCCGGCGAGGGGGGACCTGAGCTCGTATCGTCGAAGGGTCGACAGGTTCGGGGTTGTCTCGTCCTTCTTGGCCGAGACTGCGACCTCGGCCGCGTTCAGCCCCAGGGCCGAAAGCTTCTGGCGGGCGAGGTCGACGCGAAGGGTCGCTTCCGAATAGGCCGCCTTCGCGTTGAGAAAGGCCGATTCCGCCGAGATTCGCTTGTCCCAGAGCGCTTGCTGGCGGTCGAAGTTGGTCTTCTCCAGGTCCGCCTTGACGGTCGCCGTCAGGAACTCGCTCTTGGCCTCTGCAACCTCGCGGCTATCGAGGACCGCTACGACCTCGCCCTTGGCTACGTCCTCGCCGAGACGCTTGCGCATTTCCGCCACCGTCCCGGCAACCCGGGCGGGCACGCGGGCGATCCGGTCGGCATCCTGGACGATGGAACCGGGAACGAGGAGATGGCGCGAGAGTATGCCGGCGTCGACGCGAGCCAGCTTGATGTCCTGCTCCGCGGCCTGTTCGGCCGTCATCTTGATCTTGCCCTCGCCCTCCTCGCCGTGCGCCTCGCCCTCGGCATGCGCGTGGCCGGGGGCCTTCGGCTTGGGCTTGGCCTCGTTATCCGAATGCCGATGTGCGGCCTCTCCATGCGCCGGCTCGCCCGCCGAATCCGGGCGCTCGTTGGAAGCATGCTCGTGATCCGGCTCGCCGTGTCCCTCGTCGCCCTTCCCGGACGCCGGCCTCGATACGGCGGCGTTCGTCGGTGGAGGCTTCGGGGCCGTTGAAAGACCGGCGGTCGCGAGGGCGCCCTGCACGATTTCGGACACACGCGGGAAGGCACCGCCGATGGCGATGCCTATGGCCAGGAAGGCCACGGACAGAAGTGCACGCATGGAAGGAGGCCGTTTGCCTGGAACACGAAGGCCCGTTCTCTGGGCTTCGGTGCTCCGTACTGTTCACGCTCTGTGGGGGCCGATCATCCGCTGGGATGGTCGGAGGACGCGCGCCACGGACGTGACGACGCCATCTCAGGCGCGGGGAGGCCTCGGAAGGCGGTCCGGCGAGACCGAAACCATAGTCGCGTCCACGAGGGCGTAGGTCGGCCGCTTGGTCATGGCGCTCAGCGCCAAAGCCGGTCCCTCGGGATTGATGGCTTGGTGGCATCCGCAGTTTGCGTGACAGGTCAGGCAGCCATCAGCATGGCTTGCCGGAGCCGCGTCGGAATAAGCCGACATCGACACTTCGGCACCGGCGAAGCGATGGACCTCTGCGGAATGGATGGTTCCGGGAGCGACAAGCGCCAGGGCGAGCACGAGCGAGAGCGCGCGGACGGCGATCGCCCACCAACCGCGCATTGCCTCGTAGGCCCTAATTGGGGATCCCGCGCTCATGGCTGCCTTATGAACGATTCCGGGCCACTCGTACATGCCGGATGGCCCCCGACGGGAGGCAAGCCTCAATAGTCGTGATGGTGATGATGGTGGTGGCGACGCTCGTAGTAGACCGGCCGCTCCTCGTAGTGGCGGCGATGACGATGCACGACGATGTCGTCGTGGTCGCCGTGATGGTAGCGGTCGACATGGACGTCGCGACCGCGCCTCTCGAAGTCGCCCCCGTAATACTGCGCCGATGCGGCGGCAGGGACGAGGATCAGGGTCGCGGCGAGAAGGGCTGGGATGCGGACTCGCATGGCTCTTTCCTCAAGGATTGATGCCGTGAGCATGGGTCCGGCGACTTGAACGGGGTCTGAAACCCGCGTTCATCTTGCCGGACCTGGGAGCGGCGAACCGCTCAGTGGCGCTCGATGACCGTGGTTCGGCGCTCGCTGCCATGGTTGTCATCGTGATGGTCGTCGTGGTGGTGATGCTCGCGGACGACCTCATGGTGGTCGTCATGGTGACGGTCGCCGTGGCGCTCGCCATGACTGTCGCCATGGACGCCGACGCCGCCCGGGCCGACGTCGATGTGCTGGGCGAGGGCCCCGACCGGCGCCAGGGCCAGGGTCGTGGCGGCGGCGTAAGCGAGAAGGTTGCGCTTCATCGTGGTGCTCCTAGAAACATTGTATGGCCAGCAACGCATTTCGTTCGGAAACCGATCCGAGATTATTTTGGTGTTTCAGACGTATCGCTTAGCCAAAGATGAGAAGCGCACGAGATAATCGCGTGTATTGTTCGGGGTTCAGCGGACGCGAAGGCGCCTCGTTGGTCCTTTCGCTGGCGAGGTCTAGGATCGTCATTGGTCCGGACTGGTCGACGTGCGCCGGATACGCACGCCTCGGCACGGCG
The DNA here is from genome assembly GCF_979253015.1 of Methylobacterium sp. AC433. NCBI lineage: Bacteria > Pseudomonadati > Pseudomonadota > Alphaproteobacteria > Hyphomicrobiales > Methylobacteriaceae > Methylobacterium > Methylobacterium sp. AC433. The sequence goes on from NZ_CEEDBN010000005.1 coordinate 195,553, forward strand.
AAAAGGGGCGGTCGTCAGCCGGAGATGGCTATTGGCCCCGAAGGACGAGCTTCCACGCATGGTCGGGGCTTACAGGCATGGACGGATCGGAGCATGCCGGGTCGTCAAGGTCATATCGGTTCATGGCCTGCACGTGGACGGAAATTGACGCCCATGGTCAGCCCCTTACGTTGAGAGCAAGGGATAGGCCGGGCGGGGGCCTGCACCAAGCTTGAGATCACGCCAAGACAAGCCGCTCCGAGGTATCCGTCTGCCGCCGGACAAGAAGCTCTTGACCTTCCCATCATGGGAAGCCCCATATCGCCGTGACGTCACTTCTAAGAGGAGAACCGTCATGATCCGGCTCAAGGTCACTCGAATGAACTGCGGCGGCTGCGCCAAGTCCGTTACGCGCGCGGTCCTGGGCGTCGATCCGAATGCCACCGTCGACATCGACCTGGGCGAAGGCATCGTCTCCATCGCGTCGTCCTCGGATGCGGCGCGGTTCACCGACGCGGTCAGTTCCGCGGGCTATGGCGTCGAACCGCTGACCGCCGCGGCTTGACCGACCGGCAAGCGGAAACAATATCGGCGCTCGGCCATTTGTGTCCCGGGGCGAGTATTCCTCGGCCCATCGAAACGGTGTAAGCAATCCCGATGAGACCCGACCGGCAACTCGTGCGCCTGATGGCGGCGATGATCGTGATGATCATCGCCTACGTCGCGCCGTCTGCCGTCCAGGCTCACGAAGGCCATCATCACGGTGGCCATGACCATGCCGCCATGACGCGGGCGCCCAAGGCGTCCGTCGCGCCGCTGGCGGCCCCCGCACCGCGCGACGTCGGTCGGTCGGCGGCTGCCGTCGATGCAACGCCCGTGCTGCTCAAGGCCGCGGTTCCCGCCCGGGTCGCCGTCCTCCAGTCCGAGGACGCGGGTCGGGGTTGCTGCCCCGGTCCCTGCAAGGGCGCATGCTGCGGGACGATGTCCTGCTGCGTTCCTGGCATCCTCTCGGCTCCGATGACAATGCCGACGCTCGCCTTCGGGCATGTCGTTCTGGTCACGCACGACATCGACGGCCGCTCCGGCCTCGGCCCCGAGGCCCTGCCCAGGCCCCCACGAACCCTCGCGTAACGAACGGCGCGCCAAGGGCGCGCAACGGTCGGATTCCGTCCGCAAGCCGCGGATGTGCGTCCGGTGTTCGAACGCGAGGATGCCTCTTCCATGTCTTTTCGTATTGCCGCCGCCCTTGGCGCGGCGTGGCTGGCCGTCGCTTCGCTGGCGGGTCCCGCACGTGCCCATGAGGGGCACGACCACGGCGCACCGCCCCCGCCCGTCTCGAAGTCCATCGCCCCGCGCGGCGAGGCCGCGTCGGACGCGTTCGAGCTGACCGCCATCCCACGGGACGGGAAGGTCACGTTCTACCTCGACCGCTTCCGGACCAACGAACCCGTCCGCGGCGCAGTCCTGGAGGTGGAGACGCCCGAGGGGCAGAGGACCGCCACCGAGACCGCCGAGGCGGCCTACGTGCTTCCCGCGCCCTGGCTCGCGCAGGCGGGATCGCACGACCTCCTGGTGACCGTCACCGCCGGGGAGGCGGTCGACGTCCTCACCGTCCCGCTGTCCATCCCGCAGACCCAGGCGCCCGTCGCCGCCCCGGCCGCAGCGCCGGGCGGCACCGCCATGGCCAAGGCGTCCGCCGCCGTCGCCGACCTGAAGGCCCGCCTCGCGGCCAAGGACCCCGTCCTGATGCTGACCGCGGCGGCCGCCTTCCTCCTCGGCATGCTGCTCACCGTGCTCATGCGGGGCCGGCGCAGCCTTCCCGCCGTGGCCGTCATGGCGGTCTTCGTGACCCTGGCGCTCGGGACCGTGGCCTTCGCCCATGGCGACGAGGACCACGGCACCCCGTCCAAGGGCGACCCGGTTCAAGGCGCGGCCCTGCTCGACCCCGCGCAGCCGTCGTCCGACCTTGCCCAGCGCCTGCCTGACGGCTCCGTGTTCGTGCCCAAGCCGACCCAGCGCCTCCTGGTCCTGCGCACCACCATGACGGAGCAGGCGACGTTCCACCGGACGGTCGAACTGCCGGGACGCGTGATCCCGGACCCGAACGCCAGCGGCGTCGTGCAATCCTCGGTCGGCGGCCGGCTCTCGCCGCCGTCCTCAGGCCTGTTCCCGCGCCTCGGGACGACGGTGAGGAAGGGCGACGTGCTGGCCTACGTGACGCCCCCGGTCCAGGCCATCGACGTCTCGGACATGCGCCAGCGCCAGGGCGAGCTCGACCAGCAGATCGACGTCGTCGAGCGCCGCGTGGAGCGCTATCGCAAGCTCGCGACCACCGGCGCCGTCGCCCAGACACAGCTCGACGACGCCCTCTCCGAGCTGAAGGGCCTGCAGGACCGCCGCACGGCCCTCGACAAGGCACGACAGCAGCCGGAAGCCCTGGTCGCGCCCGTCGACGGCGTTATCGCGCAGGCCTCCGCGGTGGCGGGCCAGATGGCGGCGGCCGGCGCCATGGTGTTCCAGATCGTCGACCCGACCCGTCTCTGGGTCGAGGCCCTGAGCTTCGACGCCCTCACGCCGGCTGGGAACGCCACGGCCCGCTTCGCCGACGGGCGCACCCTATCCCTCGTCTACCAGGGCGCCGGCCTCGCCGACCGCAACCAGGCCATCCCGGTCCAGTTCGCGATCAAGGGCAACACCGCCGGCCTGCGGGTCGGGCAGTTCCTCACGGTGCTCGCCGGCACGGACGCCGAGCAGTCCGGCCTCGCCCTGCCGCGTGCGGCGGTGGTCCGCTCCGGCAACGGGCAGGCCATCGTCTACGAGCACGTCGCCGCCGAGCGCTTCGAGGCCCGCCAGGTCCGGGTCGAGCCCCTCGACGGGACCAACGTGCTCGTCGCCGAGGGGGTAGGCGCGGGCAAGCGCGTCGTCACCGAGGGCGCCGAGCTCCTCGATCAGGTCCGCTGAGGAGGCACGCCCATGTTCAATTTCCTCGTCACGCAGTCACTGCGCAACCGCCTGCTCGTCCTCGCGGTCGCCGCCGTCCTGATCCTGTACGGCGCCTTCACCGCCACCAAGCTGCCGGTGGACGTGTTTCCCGACCTCAACAAGCCGACGGTCACCATCATGACCGAGGCCGAGGGGCTCGCGCCGCCCGAGGTGGAGCAGCTCGTCACCTATCCCATCGAGACCCGGATGAACGGCCTGCCCGGGGTCAGCCGGGTGCGCTCGGTCTCCGGCGTCGGGCTCTCCATCGTCTACGTCGAGTTCGACTGGGGCACCGACATCTACCGGAATCGGCAGCAGATCGCCGAGCGTCTGACCCTGGTCCGCGACCAGCTCCCGCCGAACGTCACGCCCCAGATGGGGCCGATCTCCTCCATCATGGGGCAGATCCTGCTGGTCGCGGTGACCGGAGACAACGCGACCCCGATGGAGGTGCGCGAGGCCGCCGACTTCATCCTGCGGCCTCGCCTGCTCACCATCCCGGGCGTCGCCCAGGTCATTCCCATCGGCGGCGAGGTGCGCCAGTTCCGGGTAAGCCCGAACGTGGCGGCCATGCGGGCGCTCGGCGTCACCAACGCCCAGCTTGAGGCGTCCCTGACCCAGTTCGGCACCAATGCCGGCGGCGGCTTCACCGACCAGTACGCCCGCGAGTACCTCATCCGGAACATCGGCCGGACCATGAGCCTCGACGACCTGCGCAGCGTCGTCGTCGCCAACGTCGCGGACGCGCCGGTCTACCTGCGCCAGGTGGCGGAAGTCTCCTTCGCCCCGAGGGTGAAGCGCGGCGACGGCGGCTACATGGGCAAGCCCGGCGTCATCGTCTCCGTCGAGAAGCAGCCCGACGTCGACACGGTCAAGCTCACCCGCGAGATCGAGGCGGCGCTGAAGGAGGTCACCGCGACCCTGCCGAACGGGATCAAGGCCGACCAGATCCTGTTCCGGCAGGCGAACTTCATCGAGACCTCCATCGCCAACGTCGAGCGCGTGCTCGTCGAGGCCATCGTGGTTGTGGCCATCGTGCTCTTCGCGTTCCTCCTGAACGTGCGCACCACGGCCATCTCGCTGACCGCCATCCCGGTCTCGATCCTGGCGACCGCGGTGGCCTTCCACCTCGCCGGCCTGTCGATCAACACCATGACCCTGGGCGGGCTCGCCATCGCCATCGGCGAGCTCGTCGACGACGCGGTGGTCGACGTCGAGAACATCTTTCGAAGGCTCGGCGAGAACCGGGCGGCCGGCTCGCCGCGCTCGACCTTCGAGGTGGTGGTTGCCGCCTCCTCGGAGGTGCGCTCCGGCATCGTCTACGCAACGATGATCATCGTCCTCGTGTTCGTGCCCCTGTTCGCCCTGTCGGGCATCGAGGGCCGCCTCTTCGCGCCCCTGGGCCAGGCCTACATCATCTCCATCCTGGCGAGCCTGCTGGTGTCCGTGACCCTGACGCCGGTGCTGGCCTACTACCTGCTGCCCGGCCTCAAGAGCCTGGCCGAGCACGACAGCGCCCTGCTGCGCTGGCTCAAGCGGGGTAACGCCCGGTTGCTCGGCGTCGCCTTCCGGCACCAGCGCCTGCTCGTCGCCACGGTGGCGCTGTCCGTCGTGGCGGCCGGGATCGCCGCCTGGAACCTGCCGCGCGCCTTCCTCCCGCCCTTCAACGAGGGCTCGTTCACCGTCAACACGACGTTCAACCCGGGGATTTCGCTCTCCGAGAGCAACCGCGTCGGCCTCATCGCCGAGAAGCTGCTCCTGGACATTCCGGAGGTCGCCTCGGTGGGTCGCCGCACCGGCCGGGCCGAGCTCGACGAGCATGCTGAGGGCGTCCACTCCTCCGAGATCGAGGTCGAGCTCAAGGGCGGCGGCCGGCCGAAGGACGCGGTCGTGGCGGACATCCGGCAGCGCCTGTCCCGGCTGCCGCTCTCGGTGAACGTCGGCCAGCCGATCTCGCACCGCCTCGACCACATGCTGTCCGGCGTCCGGGCCGAGCTTGCCCTGAAGATCTTCGGCGAGGATCTCGACGCCCTGCGCAGCGTGGCCAACGACCTGCGCGACCGCATGGCAAAAATCCCCGGCCTGGCCGACCTGCAGGTGGAGAAGCAGGTCCGCATCCCGCAGCTGGAGATCCGGGTCGATTACACCCGGGCCGCCCTCTACGGGGTCCAGCCCTCGGCCGTAGTCGAGCAGCTCAGCCGGCTGTCCAACGGGCGCGTCGTTTCGACGGTGGCCGATGGCTACAAGCGCTTCGACGTGCTCTTGCGCCTGCCCGAGCGCCAGCGCACGACCCAGGGGCTCAAGGACCTCCTGATCGAGACGCCGTCCGGCTGGGTGCCGGCGCGCCAGGTCGCCGACATCCGCGAGACGGACGGCCCCAACCAGATCCTGCGCGAGAACAGCCGGCGCCGTCTCGTCGTCCAGGCCAACACCAACGGGCAAAGCGACATGGCCACCATCGTGGCGGCCATCCGCAAGGAGGTGGCGGAAGCCAAGCTCCCGCCGGGCTTCTTCGCCAGCCTGGAGGGGACCTTCCAGGCGCAGGAGGAGGCGAGCCGGACCATCGCGGCCCTTTCGACCCTTTCCCTCGCCCTGGTCTTCGCCATCCTCTACAGCCGCTACCGCTCGGCCGTGCTGGCGCTGATCATCATGGGCAACGTGCCGCTCGCCCTCATCGGCAGCGTGATCGCGCTGTGGCTGGTGGGCCAGCCGCTCTCGGTGGCGTCGATGATCGGGTTCATCACGCTGACCGGCATCAGCGCCCGCAACGGCATCCTGAAGATCAGCCACTACCTGAACCTGTCGCTGCACGAGGGCATGCCGTTCGGGCGCGACCTCGTGGTGCGCGGCAGCCTGGAGCGCCTGACGCCGGTGCTGATGACCGCCCTGTCGGCGGGCGTCGCCCTGGTGCCGCTGCTCTACGACGCCGCGAACCCGGGCAAGGAGATCCTGCACCCGGTCGCGGTGACCATCTTCGGCGGCCTGATCAGCGCGACCCTGCTCGACACGGTCCTGACGCCCGTCCTGTTCCTGCGGTTCGGCAAGGCCCCGCTGGAGCGCTTGCGCGCCGTGCAGTCCGAGACACCCGATGCACCGCGTCCGGACGGCGCCAAGCCGCGTCCGGTCGAGGCGTTCTGAGCCCCCACCCAAAAAGGAGAAACCCGATGATTCCCTGGAGAATGGCCCTGATGGCGGGCGTGCTGCTCGCCCTGCCGGTCCACGCGCACGAGGTGTCCGGCCAGCACGGCGGCCGGGTGACGGATGCCGGCAAGTACCACGTCGAGCTCGTTGCCAAGGGCGAAAGCGTCGACGTGTTCGTCACGGACGGCAGCCAGAAACCGGTTCCGGCGACCGGCTTCAAGGGCACCGCCATCCTCGTCGTCGGCGGCAAGCCGGCTCGGGTGCCCCTCGAACCGGCCGACGCCAACCGCCTCTCGGGCAAGGCGTCCGTGGCGCTCGGTGAGAGCCCGAAGGGCGCCGTCCAGCTCACCGCCCCGGACGGCGCGACGACGAGCGGCAAGTTCAACTGACCAGCGGCCCTCCGGCCCCGGACGCGGGCCGGAGGGGACCGACCGATCCCGTGCAGGGATGCAGGAGGACCGCCGAAGGCTGTCCCTCCTGTTCGAGCCACCGGCCGGAAAACGCTTTGCCGGCCTGTCCAACACGACGAACCAAGGAGACCGAAGCCATGAAGACCATGACCGCCGCCGCCCTGCTGATCGCCCTCTCGGCGGCAACCCCGGCCCTCGCCGACGACCAGGGCAATGCCAACGCCGAGCAGCAGACCCAGCCGACGCCGAACCGTGGTGGCACCTCGGGTGGGCCGGCCCACGACGCGCGCCCCGGCGAGACGGGTTCGACGGGGTCGGGTGAACGCATGGACCACGCCCATCCCGATGGATCGGCCTCCAAGCCGTCCCGGAACCGCTGATCGGCCGCCCGGACCGGGAACCCTCATGCGTCCGTCCAGGGCGCAGGGCTCCCACTGCCCCACCACCAAGTTACGTCACGTAGGAATGGAAACGACCATGAAGACCATCGGCACGATTGCACTGGCCGCGCTGCTCGGCCTCGGAACGGCTGGGCCGAGCCTCGCCCAGTCGACCCATTCCCACGGCGGGCACGAGATGCCCGGCGACCCGAAGGCGTCGCATGACGAAGACATGATGAAGATGATAAACGACATGAAGCCGGACCCGAAGGACCCGGCCTCGACCAAGGACTTCAAGGCCGCCGACATGGCGATGATGCACGACATGCACGTGCCCTACACCGGCAACCCGGACGTGGATTTCCGCACCCACATGATCCCGCACCACAAGGGCGCGGTGGCCATGGCCAAGGTGGCCCTGAAGCACGCCAAGGACCCCGAGACCAAGGCGATGGCCCAGAAGATCATCGACGACCAGGAGAAGGAGATCGGCGAGATGGAAGGCTGGTTGAAGAAGAACGCGAAATAAGCCGTTCACCCGAGGGGCTGGAGGCCGGCACGGATCCGGCCTCCAGTCCCTCGATGATCGGGCAGTGGGGTCGTCCGTCCCCGTCGCAGGCGTCGGCCAGACCACGAAGGACGTCCGCCATTTCCTGAAGGTGGCGGGCCTTCTCTTCGAGTTCCTCGATGTGGGTCAAAGCGAGGGCCTTCACCTCGGCGCTGCTGCGTGTGGGATCGCCCCACAATCCCAGAAGGACCCGGATGCGTTCCAACGGGAAGCCGAGGTCCCGAGCCCGGCGGACGAAGCTGAGCCGGTGCACGTCCTCCGGGTCGTAGTCGCGGTAGCCGCTGTCCCGGCGGTCGGCCTGGGGCACCAAGCCGATGCTCTCGTAATGGCGGATCATCTTGGCTGAGACCCCCGATGCGTCCGCCGCCTGCCCGATGTTCATGACGATCCCCATGGTTGACCTTCCCATGATGGGAAGGCGCACACCGTTAGGCAACATCGACGAACGGGAACACGATCATGATCCACGGCACCGCAGCGAACGACCATGCAGACCCCCACGGTGCCCATGCCGGGCATGACCACGCGCATGGCCATCAGGTCGAGCCGCCCGCCGGCGCCGGGACGGTCAAGGATCCCGTCTGTGGGATGACGGTCGACCCTCACAGGGCGAAGCATCGGGCCGAGCATGCCGGGCACCCGTACTACTTCTGCTCGACAGGCTGCGGAACGAAGTTCGAGGCCGATCCGGTCCGGTACATCGACCCGGCCCAAGCCGCCGCGAAGTCCGATCCCGTGCCCGAAGGCACGATCTACACCTGCCCGATGCATCCGGAGGTGCGCCAGGTCGGCCCCGGCGCCTGCCCGATCTGCGGCATGGGGTTGGAGCCGGCCATGGTCGGCGCGGACGCTGGCCCGAGCGAGGAGCTCGTCGACATGACGCGCCGGTTCCGGGTCGGGCTCGTCCTGACGCTTCCGGTCTTCGTGCTGGAGATGGGCGGCCATCTTTTCGGCCTGACCGAGCGGCTCGGCCAGCAGGCCTCGAACTGGATACAGTTCGCGCTCGCGACGCCGGTCGTGCTCTGGGCCGGCTGGCCCTTTTTCGTGCGGGCCCTTCACTCCGTGCGCTCGCGCAACCTCAACATGTTCACCCTCGTCGCCCTCGGGACCGGGGTGGCCTGGGCCTACAGCGTCGTCGCCACCGTCGCTCCCGGCTTGTTCCCCGAGGCGCTGCGCGGTCACGGCGGGGCGGTGCCGGCCTACTTCGAGGCGGCGGCCGTCATCACCGTGCTGGTGCTTCTCGGCCAGGTCCTGGAACTGCGGGCGCGCGAGAGCACCAGCGGGGCCCTCAGGGCGCTCCTCGACCTGGCGCCGAAGACCGCCCGGCGCCTTCATCCGGACGGCACCGACGACGAGGTTCGCCTGGAGGACATCCGCGTCGGCGACCGCCTGCGGGTGCGCCCGGGCGAGAAGGTGCCGGTCGACGGAACCGTGAGCGAAGGTCGAAGCTCGGTCGACGAGAGCCTCGTGACCGGGGAATCGATGCCGGTCACGAAGGAGGCCGGCGCCACGGTCATCGGCGGCAGCCTCAACCAGTCCGGCTCGCTCGTCATCGAGGCGACCAAGGTTGGTCGGGACACCATGCTGGCCCGCATCGTCCAGATGGTGGCCGAGGCGCAGCGCAGCCGGGCCCCCATCCAGCGCCTCGCGGACCGGGTGGCGGGCTGGTTCGTGCCCGCCGTCATCGGCGTGGCGCTGCTGGCCTTCGTCGCCTGGATGGCGTTCGGCCCCGAGCCGCGCTTCACCTTCGCCCTCCTGGCCGCCGTGGCCGTTCTCATCATCGCCTGCCCCTGCGCGCTCGGGCTCGCCACCCCGATGTCCATCATGGTCGGCGTCGGCAGGGGCGCCGGGGCCGGGGTGCTCGTGAAGAACGCCGAGGCGCTGGAGCGGATGGAGCGGGTCACGACCCTCGTGGTCGACAAAACCGGTACCTTGACGGAGGGCAAGCCCACGGTCACCCGGATCGTGCCCGCGGCGGGCTTCGACGAGGCGGAGGTCCTGCGGCTTTCGGCAAGCGTGGAGCGCGCGAGCGAACACCCCTTGGCGGTCGCGGTCGTGGCGGCCGCCGAGAAGCGGGGGCTGGCCTTCGCCCCGGTCACCGGCTTCGACAGCCCGACGGGCAAGGGCGCGCTCGGCACCGTCGAGGGACGGCGTGTGGCGCTCGGCAACGCGAGCTTCCTGCGCGAGCAGGGCGTGGACGTCTCCGCCTACGCGGTCCAGGCCGATGACCTGAGGCGGGACGGGGCGACGGCCATCTTCGTCGGCGTCGACGGACGCGTGGGCGGCGTCCTCGCCATCGCCGACCCGGTCAAGGCGACGACGGCAGAGGCACTGGCCGCGCTCCGGGTCGAAGGCATCCGTGTCGTCATGCTCACGGGCGACAACCGGACCACCGCCGAGGCGGTGGCGCGTCGGCTCGGCATCGAGGAGGTCGAGGCGGAGGTGCTGCCCGACCAGAAGGCCGCCGTGGTCGAGAGGCACAAGTCGGCGGGGCAGGTGGTCGCCATGGCGGGCGACGGCGTCAACGACGCCCCGGCGCTCGCCGCGGCCGACGTCGGCATCGCCATGGGAACGGGGACCGACGTGGCCATCGAAAGCGCTGGGCTGACGCTGCTCAAGGGCGACCTCATGGGCATCGTGCGGGCACGGCGCCTGTCGCGGGCGGTGATGGGCAACATCCGCCAGAACCTGTTCTTCGCCTTCATCTACAATGCCGCGGGCGTGCCGGTGGCGGCCGGGGTGCTCTATCCGTTTCTTGGCATCCTGTTGTCCCCGGTCATCGCGGCCGCGGCGATGGCGCTCTCCTCGGTCAGCGTCATCGGGAACGCCCTGCGGCTGCGGGCGGTGCGGCTTTAGAAGACGCCGTGGCGGTACATCCTTCCGGAAGCGGTGCGTCATCGTGGAGGGGCGTGAAGGGGCAAGCTTCGCGGACGGCATCCAGCACAGGCCCCGGTCCAGAGCTAGGCGCCGAGGACCTCGCCGGTCTGATCGATCAGGCGGGTGGCCTCGTCCGCCAAACGGCCTTCCTCCTGCTCACGGGCTTCCTCGATGGCACGCCTGACCGACTGGGCCGTGACCGCCCGAGCGATGGCGATGCCCATGACGAGGACGAGTGCGACGAGCGTGAAGAGGGCGCCGAGCTGGGCGAGGTCGGTGATCATCGGCCAGGGCCCGTCCACGACGGCATCGAGGGCTACAAGCCGGACCATGAAAAGGGCGGCGAACAGCACAGTCAGGGCAGTGAGCCCCGCGAGCCAGGCGACGCAGGAAACGTCGCCTGCGCGTACGAACACCGCGATGCGGGTTCCCCGCCAGACGTTCCGCAGACCGTTCCCTAGGGCCTGCAGCTGCTTGTGGCAGGGCCGAAAGGTCCAGGGCGCAATGGAGTGGATGCTAATCAGCGTGTAGAGGGCGATGAGTGAGGGACGGGATTTTTCGTTCTTCTCAATGGCGGCTTGCGCCCGCTTCAACTGCTCGGAGGATTCCTCCCGGTTCTGGTACATCTCCCCGAATGCCTGCTGTGCCAGTCGTTGCGCGGCCTCGCTAAAGCGTTCCTGTGGTAGGGAGAGATACCCCACGGTGCAGGTGAGGGTGATGCCCCCGAGGGTGATGATGGTGCCGAAAATGACCTCAAGCGCCTTGCGGTTCTCATCGGCCGCAAGGCGCCTCAGGTCTGGGGTGTCGAACTTCGGGTGGAAGTGCTCCACCATAGCGGAGACCCCGGTCACCCCGAGCACGTGATAGACAGCAAGCCCGACCAGGACGCCGAGGGCGAGCAATCCGAACGCACGCATGGGGCGGGACCGTTCGCCTAGCGGGTCGCGGAGGCGCCGAGTTCCTGGGCGGTGACCGGTACCGCGGCATCCCAGAGCGACTTGAACTTGCGGGTTGCGGAACGCGCGACGACGGGGTCGCCGAAGACGACCGTGGCCTTTCGGGACTGGGTGTCGGTCTCGATCCGAACGTCGCGTTCGTCGGCGATGCCGAAATGCACCGTGGCCGGATGTTCGAGACGACGGACCCTCAGCTTTGGGTCGTCGCCGACCATGTATGCGCCGAGTTCGGACAGCGCGGAACGATGGGCAGCATCCGGCATGTGGTCCAGCAGGACCGACATCTGGGCGCCGGGACCGTCGAGGAACTCGCGGGTCTTCGAGGCATCGAAGATATCCGACGAGAAGTACCCGCACAGGAACGCGAGATGTCGCTCCGCGCTGGTAACGAGCACGTCGGTCACGGCGCGCGCATGCTCGGGCCCGCGATTGCTCACGACCCGGCGACTGCCGGTTGCCCGACTGGCACGAAGGGCGTTTTCCGCCATTGTGCGATACTCGGTCATGTCGACGGGACTGGCCATCAAAGGGGTTCGGCCTCACGCTGGAATGGATGCGGTTACCAGCGGGTGAATGGTACACCTCCGCCGGCCGTCTGCAACGGTGATATGGGGTGCCAACGGCTCCACCGCATCAACATGTGCCTTTAAGCGCACGTTCCAGCAGGCCGCAAGGATTTCCGGACACGAGGTAGTTCGCAAAGCCGCTCAACCAACCGAGCGACGACACGCTCGATCAAAGGGCTGCACGCGGCCGCTCAGTTCTTAATACCAGTACGCGACGGATGCGCCCGCCCGCGTCGAACTCGATCTCGTCCTCCTCCGATACCCCGAGAAGCTTCGACCCCAGGGGTGAGCTGATGGGAAGCTGTCCGTTCACCTCGTCGTGGGATCCATGCCCAAGCGTGAAGGTCGCCGTCCTATTGTCATCGAGGTAGCGCACCACGACCCGGTCGCCGGCACGTATCCCTTCTTTCGAAGGTACGCTTTTCGGGGTTCCGGCGCGCTCCAGCGGGTCGCATTCGGCGCGTGGTTCGAGGAGGTCCTGTGAAGCACCGGCCTCCGGCCGTCCTTCCGCTCGCTCCCGCGACGTCGGAGCCGTCCGGTGCGCGGTATAGGATGGCTGGCTCTCTGCAGCTCCTCCTGGCTCGATGCCGGACCGTTCGAGCGTCTCGAACAGGTCCAGCATGCATCCATCCGGGTCGAGGGTGAAGCTCGACGACCAGCAACGCCAGAAGCGCCAACCGACCCGTTCCAGAATGCGCTGGCGGCGCATGTCGTCCGCCCAGCGCTCCGGCCCATGGTACCTGTCGCCGTCGCATTCGACCGCGAGACGACGCCCGTTCACGCCCTCCACGACGAGATCGATCCGGTACCCGAGCGCGCCCACCTGCGGGGTCACGCGGTATCCGCGCTCGACGAGACGCCGAAGAACGTCGCGCTCGAAATCGGAATCGCAGTGTGCCTCCAGGTCTCCCGAGCGGGCCTCGGCGCCGGCCATGGGCTCGCGGAAGTGCCGGATCACGCGCGCCTTGAGGTCGTCGGGCTTGAGCTCGTCCTCCCGGACGGAGCGCACCAGGACCAGCCTGTCCCGGGCCCGGGACAGTGCCACGTTGAAGCGTTGCTCGAACTGGGTGGCGGTCTGGGCCTGCTTGCTGTCCGGATCGGCGATCATCGACAGGAAGACCACGTCGCGCTCGTTACCCTGGAAGGTGGCGCTGTCTCCGCAGGCGATGCGGTGTCGCCTCACGAGTTCCTCGCCGAGTTCGTCCAGGAGCATGCGGTTGATGAGGGCGGCCTGCTTCGCCCCGATCAGGGACACGACGCCGATGGTTCGCCAGCGGTCCAGGGCCTCCACGCGCGCAAGGCTCGGGTCGTCGACGAGCTTGCGGATCTCGTCGACGATCACCTCGGCCTCGCGGGGGTTCTGCTTGTCGCCCTTGCGGCGTCCGTCCGGCACGTAGATGTCGACGAGGGGAGGGTCGAGCCGCTCGTGCGCGGTGGGCACGCGAAGGGGGACCAGGGGTTCGGGATAGAACTGCATCGAGAACCGGATAATGGGTTCGACGCAGCGGAAGTGCTCCCGCAGCATGACCAGCTTGTCCGGGAACATCACCTTGGCGAGGTCGTAGAGCGAGGCTCCCGGCAGGAGGAGGGTTCGGAAGGGCTGGCCCTTGAGGAAGCCGTGTTCGAGCCGGTCGATCTTCGCGTTCTCGATGAACGCCGCGCTCGGGCTCACCTGCTTGTCGTCGCCGACCACGAGGATCTTCCTGCCGCGGAGCAGGGCCGGAAGCTCGCGGATGTCCGACTGCGAGGCCTCGTCCATGATCACGAGGTCGAAGGAACCGACCTCGCCGGGCAGCTGCTCGGCGACGCGCCAAGCCGGCATGATCCAGCATGGAATGGCGGCGTAGCATTGCGCCATGGCCAGGCGGGCGTCACGTCGGTGGCGCACGGCGCCCTTGCCGGTGCCCTTGCCCGTCTTGCGCAGGGCCGTGGCGAACATCATCAAGGCCGCACGCACCGTACCGGTCATCGAGCGACCGAGCTCGTAGAAGGTGCGCTCGCGGACGAGCCCTTCAAAGGTTTTCCGCACCTCGGCATCCAGCCGGACGCGTTCGTCCGCAAGCGACCTCAGCCTGTCCCGGTCATCGATCCGCCCCAGGTAGGCGGCCATCGCGCCCCATTCCCAGGCCTCGCGCCACTCCTTCGGCAGCAGCGGGTCGGCCAGGTCCTTGGCCGGTTCCCGTCGAAGGCGCGAAGCCCAGATCGGCGCGCCGCACGCGTGGACGGCTTCGGTGACCTCTCGAACGACATCGAAGTGGGCTCGGCTCTGCCCCAGGTCCTCGATCTGGCGACGCAGGGCCGACCAAAGATGCGAGACCTGCTCCCCTTCCACCCCCTGACGCCCGACTGCCTCCGACAGGAAGTTGCGGGCGAGCTGACCGATCTTTCCTGCCGTCTCCGGGAAAAAGGTCTGAAGCCGGCCGATCTCGCTCCGGGAGGCCGAGAGTTGCGCCGCGGCCGCGGCATTTCGAAAGGCTGCCTCGACGAGATCGAGCCGACGGCGATCCAGCCAAAGGTCGCGGACGGACCCGCCACCCGGAACAAGGGCGGCGAACGTAGCGCTGAGAACCTTCGTCGCGCGTTCCGCCTCAAACAGAACGGCATCGAGCGTGGCAACGAGCTGGTCGAGCTCGCGAGCCGTGGCGACGGAGGGAGCGCCGATCTCCTCCGCCAACGCCCGCCAGCGGATCGCGAGCGATGCGACCGCATCCCGCCAAGCCAGATGGTCACGAACATGTGCCCATTCCCCGGGTCCGGCCGGAGGGTGCCCCTGCACCCGGATGGCGTCGACGGTGGGACGCAGCGACCTCTCGCGGAATGCGAAGAAGCCGAACACCGGTTCGTCGGCAGCGAGGCGGCGGACGATGCCGGCGACCTCTTGGGATGCGGGGCCAAAGCCCTCGGGAAGCTCAACGGGAAGGCCGAGGTACCGCTCCCGCTCGCGAGCGACAGGTCGGGCATCCTCGGCGAAGCGCCTGACAAGGTCGACGAGGCGGTTCTCGCCGGTCGCGAACAGCATATCCTCAGCCAACGGCTGCAGCCAGGGAGCGCCATCGGAGAGGTGCTTGGCGCGGCGCAGGGCCCCCAGCTCGAAAGCTGCCTCAAGCGCTCGGGCCACGTCCTGCAGGGACGCGATCCGCACTCGGATCGAGGGTTCGCTCGCCGCAGCCTCGGCAAGGTGGACGGACCGGACCAGATCGTCGTGGAGCCTCGCGAGGACATCGCCGTCCGGCAGGTCGTGGACGGAGGGAAGGACGCAGTCGATGTGTTCGAGGCGGGTTCCCAAGGCGAGGCGGGCCGTGCGCAGGGCGGCGACGTCTTCGTCCCGCGGTGTCGCCTCGGAGGAGGCGTCGCCCGGACGGTCCTCGAACCAGCCATGCCGCGTGGCCGAGTGCGCAACCCGCCGCGCGAGCTCGGCGGGACGCTCGTCACCAAAGGCGGGGGAGAGTTGGCGGAGTGCGAACCGCTCGATCTCGGCGTCGACAGCTTCCAGCCGGCCCCGGAGCCCCACGACCGACGCTTCCAGGTCACGGATCAGCCGTGCCTGCTCCGACGGCTTGATGCTCTCGACCACCGACTGCAGGAGGCGAACCGCAGTTTCTAGTTGCCGAAAGCCCTCGCGCTCGGTCGCGGTAATGCTGATCGCCAGGTCGCGGACCCCGTCGGGTAGTTGGTCCCGTAGAACGGCCAGGGCCGGCTCCCCATGGGAGACGACCAGGATGCGCCGACCGGTCGCCATGTAGTGGCAGATGATGTTCGAGATGGTGTGGGTCTTGCCCGTTCCGGGCGGGCCCTGAACCACGATTCCGTCGGTGGCTTCGAGCCGCCGCACGATTTCCATCTGCTCGTCGTTGAACGGCTTGGGGAAGAAGAGGTCGCCTGCCTCGGATGCGCCTTCCGGCTCGGGCGCGCGCTCGGCCGTCCCGCCTACCCGGTCGCTCAAGGGTCTCCAGAAGTCCCGCGACGGCTCGTCGGCCGGCCCCATGACCAGCGTCCGCGCCGGACCCGGCAGACCGTGCTCCTGCGCAGCACGTTCGACGGAGCGCTTCAGGTTCTCGATGTCCGCGAGCAGGAAGCTGTCCGACCTGCGGCGGGCGAAAAGCACCCAGCGGTCGGACACCGACAGGTTCTCCCCTGCAGCCGGAACGGGTTCGCCGGGTGCGAGCGTCAGACGGTCGGGCAGGTATCCACCCTCGACGTCCAGCCTGGCCTGGCAGGACCGGAGGATCGGCTCGAAGCTGTCGCGCCGGTAGGGCGAGATGCCTTCGTCCGGATCGAGGATGGCGATGGCGCGCCGGGCCGCGTCGTGGGCCAGCGTCACGCCCTCGACGCCCAGCTCCTCGTAGGCCCGGAGGTTCACGGCGGCCGCGGCGGCACGGGGACGAACCCGGATCTCGGCGCCGCCGGCATCGTCGACCTCGATCTCGACCAGGCGTTCCACCAGGGGCAGGTCGATCTCCTGCGCGTCCTTTCGCCAGCGCGCGAGGCCGATGCCCCAGACGAGCTCGAACGGGCGCTCCCCGCCGCCGAGTTCGGACAGCTGCGCCACCTCGAACAGGCGTTGGTACAAGGCAAGGGAGCGACGGACGGGCCCCTCCGCCAGCGACCAGGGTAACCACCGCTCGGTGATCCAGGCCTCCGCGGCCGTCCTCAGGTCATCCCTGTCTTCGAGCCGGAGC
The DNA here is from genome assembly GCF_979253015.1 of Methylobacterium sp. AC433. Taxonomy (NCBI): domain Bacteria; kingdom Pseudomonadati; phylum Pseudomonadota; class Alphaproteobacteria; order Hyphomicrobiales; family Methylobacteriaceae; genus Methylobacterium; species Methylobacterium sp. AC433. The sequence continues at coordinate 212,091 of NZ_CEEDBN010000005.1, forward strand.
CGCACGTCCCAGAGGCGGACGTCCTTGTCGGGTTGGGCGAGTGCCTCGGCGCAATCCTCGGCTCGTGCCAACCCATCGGAGACGAGGGCATCCTTCTCGCCGGCCGGGACCGTCCGGATCAGGAACGGGCGAAGCTGCGGCCGTCTCTCCGGATCGGGAGCCAGTTCAAGCCATTCCGCGGCCGTCTCGGGCGGTGCCGGCGGCCCGCTCCGCCGCAGCCGCTCGACCGCCAGCCAGATCGGACCCTCCTCGTCGACGAGGTCGTGCCTGACGCCCGGCAAGGCGTGGAGCTCATGCTGATGGAGGGTGAAAGCCTGGCCGGTCGGGAGACGATGCTCGCCGAGTCGCATGGTCGCCCGTTCGTCGAGCCTGACAACCTGCTCGACGTAGCCCAGCAGGCCGTGAAGCCGTTCGCCGGCGGGATCTAGCGTCACTTGCTTGGTCATTGCCCGGGAGCGCTACTCCGGCCGCGTGTCCTGGGCGAAGCTTCCGAGCGGGACAGTCCGACACGCCTCCGGGCGGCGTCAAGCGTCCCCGGCTTGTTCAAGGCAGATGCCCACCCCAATCCGTTTGCGTGCTCAGTGAGCCTCGTGAAGGCATTCCTCGTGGTCGGCGAGGACCTCGATGACCCGGCATTGGGCGATGCTGCCTCTCGCGCATTGGTCGACCATGGCCTGCACCTCGGTGCGGAGGGCGGTCAGGCGGGATAGGCGGTTATCGATGTCGGCGAGGTGCCGCCGGGCGATGACATCGGCATCGCCGCAGGGGCGGTCCGGCTGGTCCGCCAGATCGAGGAGCGTCCGTATGGCGTCCACCTCGAAGCCCAACTCCCTCGCATGACGGATGAACCTGAGACGTCGCACAGTCGCATCGTCGTAGGTCCGGCGGTTGGTGCCCGTCCGTTCCGCGACCGGAAGCAACCCGATGCCCTCATAATAGCGGATGGTCGGGATCTTCACGCCGGCCAGTTCGGAAAGGGCGCCAATCGGCAGGGGTTTCATATTTTCCGCTTGCTCCTCCAGCCACTAGAGGATTTACGGCATCGCCGGTCGATAAGGAAGACGTTCCGTGGTTGCCGAACCTTTCCAATTTCGTCCCGCCGAGCGGACGCAGGCCTTGGACGGGTGACCTCATGACCTGACTTGGCGGACGCACGAGCCGACCTCTCCCGCGACGTGGGCCGGAGGTTTTTTTCCCGACGGCCGACATACAACCGAACCCCCGTACCGGATCCGACCACATGGCAAGCGAGCACGACCACGACGGACATGACCACGGCGACGGGCACCAGGGCGGGCATTCCCATGCGGGACACCGGCATGGCCCCGGCCATGCGCACGCCCCGGCAAGCTTCGGACGAGCCTTCGCCATCGGCATCGCCCTCAACGTCGGCTTCGTCGCCATCGAGGCGACCTATGGCGTCCTTGCCAACTCCGTGGCCCTACTCGCCGATGCGGGACACAACCTGTCCGACGTGCTCGGCCTTCTGGTCGCCTGGGCCGCCACGGTCCTGGCCAAGCGTGCGCCGACCTCCCGCTACACTTACGGGATGAAGGGCTCGTCGATCCTGGCGGCGTTGTTCAACGGCGTCTTCCTGCTCGTCGCGGCCGGGGCCATCGCCTGGGAGGCGGTCCAGCGCTTCGGGCAGCCCGTGCCGGTCGCCGGAACGACTGTGATGGTCGTTGCGACCATCGGCATCGCCGTGAACGGCATCACCGCCTGGCTATTCGCCTCCGGTGCAAAGGGAGACATCAACATCAAGGGCGCCTTCCTTCACATGGCCGCGGACGCCGCCGTCTCCGCCGGCGTGGTCATCGCCGGCTTGGTGATCCTTTATACGGGGTGGACATGGATCGACCCGGTGGTGAGCCTGTGCATCGTGGCCGTCATCGTCTGGAGCACCTGGGGGCTCCTGAAAGACAGCCTCGTCATGTCCCTCGCCGCGGTGCCGCCGGGCATCGACCCCGAAGCGGTGCGCCGCCATCTCCTGTCCCTGCCCGGCGTCGTCGCCCTGCACGACCTTCATATCTGGCCGATGAGCACCACAGAGACCGCGCTGACCTCCCACCTCGTCATCCCCGCGGGACATCCCGGCGACGGGTTCCTGATGCAGGCCGCCAGTGAAATGAAGGACGAATTCGGGATCGGGCACACCACGCTCCAGGTCGAGACCAGCACGGACACCGCCTGCGCGCTCGCCTCCGACGCGGTCGTCTAGGCCGGCCATGCAGGCATGGACCTACACCCTGATCCCGGCTGCGGCGGCCATCGTCGGCGCCGCCGTCGCGGTCAACTTCCGGCCCGGCCCCGTCCTGGTCAGCGCCATCCAGCACTTCGCGGCGGGCGTCGTCTTCGCGGCCGCCGCCGGCGAGATCCTGCCGGACCTCAAGCACGCCGGCGCGCCATGGGCGACCCTGGCCGGCGGGGCCCTGGGCGTCGCCGCCATGCTGCTCGTCAAGAGCCTGGGCAGACGCGCGAAGGGGCCCGTCGGGTTGATGTCCGTCATGGCCATCGACATCCTGGTGGACGGCCTCGTCCTCGGCATCGCCTTCGCGGCGGGAGCCAAGGCGGGCCTCCTCCTTACGGTGGCGTTGACCATCGAGGTGCTCTTCCTCGGCCTGACTGTCGCCAACGAGCTCGGCGCCTCCGGCTCCTCGAAGGGCAAGGTGGTCGGCTTGACCGCGGGCATGGTGGTCCTGCTTCCGCTGGGGGCCTTGCTCGGTGGCCCCGTCGCCACCCTGTCGGCCACTGTCCAGGCCGGCTTCCTCGCCTTCGGGCTGATCGCACTGCTCTACCTTGTCACCGAGGAACTCCTGGTCGAGGCACATGAGGTCGAGGATCGCCCCTGGGTCACGGCGATGTTCTTCGCGGGCTTCCTGCTCCTGCTCCTGCTCGACCAGACCATGGGCTGACCTGAGGAATCGATGGTTCTCCAACCCGGCGAAAGCCCGCTTGGCGGTGATACCGGCCACATCGTGCTCGTCGAGGACGATGACGGCCTGCGCATGCTCGTGACCCGCCTTCTCCGGGAGGCCGGCTATCGCGTCACCGGCTGCAGGAGCGCCATTGAGTTCTGGCGCGTCCTTCCAGCCGGTGGCATCGACCTTGTCCTGCTCGACGTGATGCTTCCGGGCGCCTCCGGCCTCGACCTGCTCCGGGCGTTGCGGGCCAAAAACACGGTTCCGGTGATCATGGTCAGCGCCCGAAACGAGGAGGCCGACCGGGTGCTCGGACTGGAACTCGGCGCCGACGACTACGTGGCCAAACCCTTCGGCCGCCCGGAACTGTTGGCCCGTGTCCGGGCCGTGCTTCGCCGCGCGGCAATCGCGGCGACATCGCCCTCGGCCCCGACATCGGAGACCCTCGCCTTCGCTGGCTGGAGGCTCGACCTGCGCAGCCGATCGCTCCTGGATCCCGAGGGGGCGGCCGTCGACCTGTCCGGCGCGGAGTACGACCTCCTCTTGGTCTTCCTGGAGCACCCGGGACGTGTGCTGGGCCGCGAGATGATCCTCGAACTCTCCCGCGCCCGGCTCGGATCGCCCTCGGACCGCAGCGTCGATACCCTTGTCAGCCGCCTGCGACGCAAGCTCGAACCGCCCGAGGGGCTGCCCGCGGTCATCAAGACCATCCGCGGTGCCGGCTACATGCTCGCCTCCAAGGTAGAGCGCGCGTGAGCCGCCTCGCTCTGCTGGCCCGTAGCCTCGAAGCCCGAACGGTCGCCGTCCTGCTCCTGGCCATACTCACCGTCCACGGCGGGGCCTTGCTGCTCTACCGCCAGTCCGCGGCGGCCGCGGCGGACGATGCGTTCGCGCGCCAGGTCGCCAACCAACTCACCCTGGCGCGCGAGGCGGTGCTGAGGCGTCCTTCGTCCGAACGTGACGCCGAAGCGAAGGCTCTCTCGTCCCCACATTTCGAGCTGGGCTGGTCCAAAACCTCGCCGCTGCGCCAGGACCAAGCCGGAGACCCGGCGATGTGGTCGCTGAGATCCCGGATGGTCGCATCGGAGCCGAGCCTCGGACCCGGGCTCGCCCTGGCCATGGGCGGCGGCGGCGAGGCCATCCACGAGGAGGATCTCGCTGGTGCGCTGGCGCTCGTTGACGGAAGCTTCCTGACCTTCCACTCGGCCCATGCACCGAGCCTCGCCAGGCTTGGATCGTGGGCCTATCTTGCGACGGCGATGGCCATCCTCGTCGGCGTCGCCGCCGTCGTCCTGATCCACCGGATCGCAGGACCACTGCGCGACCTAACCCGCGCCACGGGGGAGATCGGACATGGCAAAGTCGTCCCCGTCCGGGAGGCCGGCCCCGACGAGACCCGCGAGATCGCCCGGGCCCTCAACGCGATGCAGGAGCGCATCCATCGCTTGGTGACGGAACGGACCCAGGCCCTGGCGGCCGTCTCCCATGACCTTCGCACGCCGATCGCTCGGCTTCGCCTGCGCCTCGACGGACTGCCTGAGGGACAGGAATTCCGGGGGATGGGCTCGGACCTCGACGAGATGCAGGCCATGGTCGATTCGACCTTGGCGTACCTCCGGGGCGACGCAGATCCCGAGCCGCGCCAGGTCACCAACGTCGCGAGCATCCTGATGAGCATCGCCGACGCGTCCTCGGATGCCGGACGCGACGTTTCCTATACCGGGCCTGGTCGCGCCCTCGCGACCGTGCGCCCAGTCGCCTTGCGGCGCGCACTCGACAACGTCGTCGACAACGCGGTGCGTTACGGTACCCGTGCCTGCGTCTCGCTCGCGGTGGACGTGGGGGAACTCCTGCTGACCGTCGAGGACGACGGTCCTGGCATCGCGCCCGACGAGGTTGCGAAAGCCTTCGAGCCGTTCACACGGCTTGAGGCGTCCAGGAACCGCAATACCGGCGGCACGGGGCTCGGCCTCACCATCGCCCGCCGGATCGTCGAGGCGGAGGGAGGTCGCATCGTTCTGGGTAACCGGGCGGAGGGCGGGCTACGGGTGCAGATCTCCCTACCGCGCAGCAATCGCTGACACACTTCGTCACGAACCAGGCGACCGGCAGACAAACGGGGTCGCTATCTCAAGTCTCGAAGCGGCCCGTTCGGCCGTCGGACCCCGGAGACAAGCACCATGAAGCGTACCGTCGTCGCCATTCTCACCGCTGGCCTGCTGGCAGGCCTCTCGGCTCCCGCCTTTGCCGCCGAGGACGGACATGGGAATGCGTCCAATCCCGAACGCGCCGTTCCGAACACCGGCGGCGTCTCAGGAGGGCCCGCCCATCGGGACGATCCGCGCGTGAGCGAGGCCCGCGAGATCGGCAAGGACGGCAAGCCGGTCCACTCCGACAAGGACGGGCACGCCCACGGTCATTCCCACGACAAGAAATAACAACGGCGGCAAGCCAGAGCGACCGTGAGGACGCGCCAATGCGAATGTTACCCCTCCTGGTCGTGTTCGCGTTGTTGGCCACCGGTATCGGCTGTGCCCTTGCGGCGAACGGCCGATCCGTTCCCGCCCACAACCTTCGCGGTGCGATAGTGCCCCCTCTCGTACCGTGAAGCGCCCGTCCCGATGGAACCGTCGGGGCGGGCACCGCCAACCTTCGGATGCCGGCCGGATCCCGAGGAGGCGATGACACGCTGCGCCCGAACCCAAGATGTGGTATCGACTTCAAGCCATGGCCTTCACCTCGCTTCCTTCGCGGCTGCTCACCATGATCCTCCGGATCATGGTTCTCGTCGCCTTGGCGCCGGTCGTGGGCCTCGGGCACTCCGGGCACGACCACTCAACCGAGCGAAGCGCTCCCGCGGAATACGCCGCGGTTCCGGACCACGCTGCGACCGAGATGCCGGCCGGTAAGGCGCACGACGACCAAGCCGCCGCTACGGATGCATGTTCGGGCTGCGGCTCCTGCCAAGCCTTCGTGACGCAAGCCTCCGACACTGCGCGCGGCGTCTGGGGAAAAGCCGGGTGCGTGGCGTCGGGACCGGATCTGGCCCTTCCGAGCGTGGTCCCGGAGACGCTACCCGAGCCTCCTCGATCCTTCGCATGAGACGCGCGCGCCGACGCGCCTGACGCCGCCTCCCACTCGGATGCGGCGAATGTCCCATACGAGAAGGCTTGCATCGCGATGAAGACCCGGCTTCCGGCTGCCCTTGCGGCGGCGGTCCTTACGTTCGGTTTGTGGTCGGTGGCGCCCCGGGCGCACGAAGGCCACGACCATGGCGACGAGGCCAAGTCCGCCCCCGCCGCCAACGCCCCAAGAGGCACGTCGTCGACGGATACGCTCGAATTGGTCGCCGTCGCCCGCAACGGCACCGTGTCGGTGTTCGTCGACCGGGTTGGCACCAATGAACCGGTGACGGACGCGGCCGTGACCGCGGAAACGCCAGAGGGGACCACGGAGGTCGCGGTGGCGCCCGACGGCAGCTACCGTCTCGACGCCCATTGGAGCGAGAAGCCGGGCGAGTACGACGTCCTGTTCACCGTCAAGACGGGCGGAACCTCCGACGTTTTCCCAGTCACACTGAACGTTCCCGACCTGCCCGCGCCCGAGGCCAGCGGAGGGGCCTCGGCATGGGCGACCGGGCTGGCCGTCGCCCATGACTTCCGGCAGCACCTCGGACAGGCCGACCCGCTCCCGATGATCATCGGCGGCGTCGGCTTCCTGCTGGGAGTGGCGGTGACGCTGCTGATCCGAGGTCGGCGGCTCGTTCCCGCCCTCGGAATCCTGGTCCTCGCCGCCGCGCTGCTGTTCGGGCCGCCCGCCTTCGCCCATGAAGGGCACGACCACGGCGGCGAGGGCTCACAGAAGGGAGCGGGCACGCCGATGGCGACAATGGGCGCCCAGGATTTGGCCCAGCGCATGCCGGATGGCTCGGTGTTCGTGCCTAAGCCGACCCAACGCATTCTGACCGTCCGGACCATCGTCACGGCGTCCGACGTGCTGGCCCGCACCACGGAGTTGCCGGGCCGGATCATCGCCGACCCCAACGGAAGCGGAGTGGTCCAGTCCTCCGTCGGCGGGCGCCTCTCGCCGCCGCCGTCCAACGCATTTCCGCGTCTTGGGACGCGGGTGAAGAAGGGTGAGGTGCTAGCGACCGTAACCCCGCCCGTCCAGGCGGTGGACGTCTCCGACATGCGACAGCGCCAGGGGGAGCTGGACCAGCAGATCACCATCATGGAACGCCGCGTCGAACGCTTCCGGAAGCTGGCGCCGGGCGGCTCGGTCTCGCAGGTCCAGCTGGACGACGCGCAGGCCGAGCTGAAGGGTCTGATGGACCGTCGTGCCGCCCTGGATGGCGTCCGCCAGCAGCCCGAGGCCCTGGTCGCGCCCGTCTCCGGCGTCGTCGCCGAGGCCAACGCGGTGGCCGGGCAGATGGCGAACCCGGGTGCGATGGTCTTCCACATCGTCGACCCCGCCCGGCTCTGGATCGAGGCGCTGAGCTTCGACGCACTCGCGAGCACCCAGGACGCCACGGCCCGCCTCGCCGACGGCCGGATGCTGACGCTGAAGTACATGGGTGCGGGCCTCGCCGACCGAAGCCAGGCGGTTCCGATGCACTTCGCCGTGCAGAACGCACCGGCCGAACTGCGCACGGGTCAGTTCGTCACGGTGCTGGCGGCGACCGACACCCAGCAGAAGGGCTTGGCCCTGCCGCGCGTCAGCGTGGTCCGCGGCTCGAACGGGCAGAACATCGTCTACGAGCACACGCAGCCCGAGCGCTTCGAACCGCGCGAGGTGCAGGTCGAGCCCCTCGATGCCGCCCGCGTGCTGGTCGTGTCGGGGGTTGGCCCAGGCAAGCGCATCGTGACCCAGGGCGCCGAACTCCTCAACCAGGTCCGCTGAGGGAACCGGCGCCATGTTCACCTTCCTCGTCACGCAATCCCTGCGGAACCGCCTCGTCGTCCTCGCCATCGCCGCCGTGCTTGTCGTCTACGGAGCGTTCACCGCGGTCCGGCTACCTGTCGACGTCTTCCCGGACCTAAACCGGCCCACCGTCACCATCATGACCGAGGCGGAAGGCCTCGCCCCGCAGGAAGTCGAGCAGCTCGTCACCTTCCCGCTGGAGACGCAGATGAACGGGCTGCCGGGCGTGGCCCGTGTCCGCTCCGTCTCCGGGGTCGGCTTGTCGGTCATCTACGTCGAGTTCGATTGGAACACGGAGATCTACCGCAACCGCCAGCAGGTCTCCGAACGCCTCGCGATGGCCCGCTCGCAGCTGCCCCCCACGGTCAGCCCGATGATGGGCCCGATCTCCTCAATCATGGGGCAGATCGTGATGGTGGCGGTGACTGGCGACACCGTGTCGGCCATGCAACTGCGCGAGATCGCGGACTTCACGATCCGGCCGCGCATCCTCTCCATCCCCGGCGTCGCCCAGGTCATCCCCATGGGCGGCGAGGTGCGCCAGTTCCGGGTGGCGCCCCAGCCGACGGCCCTGCGTGCACTTGGGGTCACCCATGGCCAGCTGGAGACGGCGTTGGCGCAGTTCGGCGTCAACACCGGCGGCGGCTTCACGGACCAGTACGCCCGGGAGTACCTCATCCGGAACCTCAGCCGGACGATGAACCTCGACGATTTACGCAACATGGTCGTGGCGACGGTCGAGAAGAAGCCGGTCTTCCTCCGCCAGGTCGCCGAGGTGTCGTTCGCGGCCAAGGTCAAGCGCGGCGACGCCGGTTACATGGGCGCGCCCGCCGTCGTGGTCTCGGTCGAGAAGCAGCCGGGCGTCGACACCGTGCAGCTCACCGCCGCGGTGGAGAGCGCGCTCAAGGACATCACCGCCTCCCTGCCGAAGGGCGTACGGGCCGACCGGCTGATCTTCCGGCAGGCGAACTTCATCGAGACCTCGATCCGCAACGTGGAGACGGTCCTGATGGAGGCTATCGTCGTGGTGGCGGTGGTGCTGTTCGCCTTCCTGCTCAACGTCCGGACCACCGCCATATCGCTCACCGCGATCCCCGTCTCGATCCTTGCCACCGCCGTAATCTTCCACTTCGCCGGGCTGTCAATCAACACGATGACCCTGGGCGGCCTGGCCATCGCCATCGGCGAGCTCGTCGACGATGCCGTGGTCGACGTCGAGAACATCTTCCGGCGGCTTCGGGAGAACCGGGCCGAGGGCAACCCGCGCTCGGTCTTCGACGTGGTGGTCGCGGCCTCCCAGGAGGTGCGCTCGGGCATCGTCTACGCGACCATGGTCATCGTTCTGGTGTTCGTGCCGCTGTTCGCCCTGTCGGGCATCGAGGGGCGCCTCTTCGCGCCGCTCGGCCAAGCCTACATCATCTCGATCCTGGCGAGCCTCGTCGTCTCGATCACCCTGACCCCCGTGATGGCCTACTATCTCCTCCCGGGCCTCAAGCGCCTCGACGAGCACGAGAGCGGCCTGATCCGGGTGCTCAAGCGGGGCGTGGCCGCGATGCTGCGCCCGGCCCTACGCCACGGTCGCCCGATCATGTTTCTGGCCGCCCTGGCAGTGGCCTGCGCCGGCCTGGCGGCGACGTTCCTCCCGCGGGCGTTCCTGCCCCCGTTCAACGAGGGCTCGTTCACGGTCAACATGACCTTCAATCCGGGCATCTCGCTCAGCGAAAGCAACCGGGTCGGGCTGGCGGCGGAGCGGATGCTGCTGGACATCCCCGACGTGCTCTCCATCGGACGCCGCACCGGCCGGGCCGAGCTCGACGAGCATGCCGAGGGCGTCCATTCCTCGGACCTGGAGATCGACCTGAAGGCGGGTGCTCGTTCGAAGGCTGAGCTCGTCGCCGATATCCGGAGCCGGCTGGCGGTGCTGCCTGTCAACGTCAACGTGGGCCAGCCGATCTCGCACCGCCTCGACCACATGCTCTCGGGCGTTCGGGCCGAGATCGCCCTCAAGGTCTTCGGGGAGGACCTCGACACCCTGCGCACCATTGCCGAGGACCTGCGCCGGCGCATGGCCGGCATCCCCGGGATCGCCGACCTGCAGGTCGAGAAGCAGGTGCTGATCCCGCAGCTGGAGATCCGGGTCGACTACGCCCGGGCCGCCCTTTACGGGGTGCAGCCCGCGGCCTTGGTGGAGCAGCTGAGCCGCCTCTCGAACGGCCAGGTCGTCTCTCGGGTCGTCGACGGCTATCGTCGCTTCGACGTCGTCATGCGACTGTCCGATGCGCAGCGAACCACCCAGCGCCTTGGCGACCTTCTCATCGAGACACCGTCCGGCTGGGTTCCGGCGCGGCAGATCGCCGACATCCGGGAGACGGACGGACCGAACCAAATCCTGCGCGAGAACGCGCGGCGCCGGATCGTTGTGCAGGCCAACACCGCGGCGGGCGCCGACATGGGCAAGGTCGTGGCCGGCATCAGGGAGCAACTCGCTGCCGCCAACCTGCCAAACGGCTACGTCGCGAGCCTGGAAGGCTCGTTCCAGGCCCAGGCCGAGGCCGGCCGCACCATCGGGTTGCTCTCGCTGCTGTCGCTGGCGCTGGTGTTCACGCTCCTGTTCAGCCGCTACCGCTCGGTGGTCCTCACCCTGATCATCCTGGGCAGCATCCCGCTCGCCCTGATCGGCTCCGTGGCGGCGCTCTGGATCGCCGGGCAGCCCCTTTCGGTCGCCTCGATGATCGGGTTCATCACCCTGACCGGCATCGCGACGCGCAACGGCATCCTAAAGATCAGCCACTGGCTCAACCTCGCCATCCAGGAAGGGCTGCCCTTCGGACCCGAACTTGTCATCCGCGGCAGCCTTGAGCGGCTGACACCGGTCCTGATGACCGCACTTTCAGCCGGGGTCGCGCTCGCACCGCTGCTGATCGGCGCGGACGCGCCGGGCAAGGAGATCCTGCACCCGGTCGCGGTGACGATCTTCGGCGGCCTGATCAGCGCCACCCTGCTCGATACGGTCCTTACGCCGATCCTGTTCCTGACCTTCGGCCACAAGCCCCTGGAGCGCCTGCGCGCCGAGGCCATCGCAGCTCCTCCCTCCGAAGGCATCCGCCGCACCACCCCGGTGGAAGCTTTCTGAGCCCGAACCCTCAACCCGAAGGAAAGGATTTTTCCGATGCGTACGATTCCCGCCATAGTCCTCGCCGCGTTCCTGGCCGTCTCCCATCCCGCGCAGGCCGCCGGGCCGAACGGGGGCTTGACCACCGTCGCGGACGGTCATCCCATTGAGCTGGTCAGCACCGATAAGGACCTGACGTTCTTCGTCATCGGCGAGGACGGCAAGCCCGTGGACACCGCGGGCATGACGGCCAAGGCCTTCGTGCAGGTGGGCGGCAAGACCGAGACGGTGGCGCTGAAAGGCGCCGCGCCGAACAAGCTCTCGGGAACGCTGCCGGCTCCGCTCGCCGCCGGTGCGAAGGTGGTCCTGTCCACAAAGATGCACGGTCACAACATCCAGGCACGGTTCGAGAAATAGCCGGGGGTCGGACCTTGATGCGGTCCGGCCGAGCCCAGGCTGTCGGCCTCCTCTAGGGGGCCGTAACCGGCGGGACCAAACCGCCATGTCACAAAGGATACCGACAATGATCAATTCGACCGGGATCAAGGCGGCCCTCGGGGCCGTCGCACTTGCCGCCAGCCTCATCCTAGGCGCGGGTTCTGCTATCGCCCAGCATCACGACGGCGGCCACGGTGGCAGCCGCGGAGGGTATGGCCATGGCGGCGGCTACCGTGAGGGCCATGGCGGCGGGCATGGCTACGGCCACGGCGGTGGTTACCGGAGAAGCCACGGCGGCGGGCATGGCTACGGCCACGGTGGGGGGCACCGTCGTGGTCACGGCGGCTACGGGCACGGTGGTGGCCATGGCGGTCACCGCGGTGGCCATTACTAAGGCCCGTACTCTCGGTCGTCCGGCGGAGCCTGCTTAGGCGCAGGATCTGCCGGAGGACATAGCGAGCCTCGATAAAACTTCGCGGTCTTGGCCTCGCCGGGAAGGCGCGCTCTGCTCCGCCCCCGGGAAGGCTGGTCGGCCGATGCGGATATCAGTCGTTCCAACCGTAGCAAGCGAAGTGCCCTCGGCCGTGACCATGGTGCTCGCAATCATGGCTGTGGCGGATCGAGTGATGGTCGAGGTGATTGTCCTCGTGCGCGATGTGGTCGCATTCGGCGTCGGACCGAACACATCCGAGGTACCTTCGATGAACGTGATGGTGATGATGCTGGATCAGAGTCAATCCCGGCATCATTTGCTTCTGATTTCCTGCTCCGTGCGTTCAGAAATCAGTCCTTCCAAACTCGCTGGAAAGGGCGGGACCCATGAAGCCAATTGCGATGAGACACCCAAGGACAGAATAACGAAGCTTCATTGCGTAACCTCGTGATGGCAGCGCCAGAATGAGACTATGGTTTAGATGCCACAAGGGGTTTTTCTTGTAAATTGCTTCGAGCTATGCTGGCTCGTAGGGACCGAACCCAAAAGGTCGAACCGGGTAACGGACCGTGGGAACAGCCCCCCCGGAGCGATGGGGAGTTACCATATATCACCTTCTGTGCTGCCACATATCCATCGCCTACTAACAACCTTTGAGGTGCCCAGCGCGTCCACTACCGGGGACAAATCCTGCACACTTACGGGGCTAAGCTCACAAGGATGGCTTCATCGTTGTCGAGGGGCACTGCCTCTAAGACAGGATTGCCAAGGCTCAAAAGGGTATCTCGCAGCAGAACCATCCACATGATGTGCCCCTCGATAACGGGCATGCGCTCGTGCCCCGAGGCGATGATGTCGAACGACTCCTGGATCGTCCGGTCCCTCAGGGATTCCGGGATGCAGCCCGAGCGCATCCACATGGGCGGGATGCGATCGGGGCAGCCGGGGTGCTTACAAATCGCCCGCAGGATACCCTGGATTACAGGCCGGGCAGCTTCAGCGTGCTGTTCAAGCACGAGCCGGCGCCGCGCGCCCTTTGCCGGGATCGGCAGCATCAGGCGGCCATTGTTGTGCTCCTCGTAGATCCTGTCTGTCGTGGGGATCCAGAAGCGCCGATCTTTTCCCCTGCCGGCCGTGCCGAGACATCCGTACAAAAGAGCACCGCGCGCATGACAGGCTGCCTGGAGAGCCTTGCTGGCGTCTCGGACGCTGTAGCCCACGCTCCGCAAGGCCCGCCAGGACATCCACCCGTCTATAAATTCGGGGATGTCCATCTGCCCCTGCCGGCGTCCTTGGCCTCCGAAGATCTCGCGCACGTCGAGTTCGATTAGAAACGGCGACGTCAGGCGGGGCTCGATCTTCGTCCACCCGTACTCGAAGATCTCGATTGCCTCGTCACTGTTGATGCGCCTGCGTGCCATAGCAGCCTCGGGCCTTGGGTTGGGACAGAGCGACGGTGGGGACGACGCTTGCGAGCGTCGGAATGCCGTACGCTGTCCAGATGGCTAAGCCGCGCAGAATGCTCGACATCGAGCGCGCATCGAGAACATAGCGGCGGGGCGATCGAGCCCGTCCTGCAGGGCATGGACACAAGGTCGTCCTCAACAGCGTGGAGGTTCTTAACGAAGCCAGACGGTGGGGTCCTAAGCAGAGCCATGCTTTCGAGGATTCAAGTGGCTTCAGGCGAACAGGCGTCCTCAAGCAGTCCGCGGCTTTGTGAGGCGTTCGATTGGTGAGACAAGCAAAGCAGGCTCGGCAGTCGTAGTAAATTCTTGATCGCTTTGCCCGAGAGGACGCCCGGAACTAGGAGAAGGCGAACTTACGGCCGTATGGTCAACTTACAGTTGAGGAAGGAGAGCCATTGCGAGAGGCCAACTGGATGACGAATGAGCATGTCAGGCACCGAACCATTTTGACGAACTCTATTTGAACCGAGTGGTGCGTGGGCATGCCCCTGGGCCCGGCGTGGGTCTCGTTCGAGGGCGACATCTCGCATAGAATACAAAAGTACGGCTTAAGATCTAGAACATGAGCGATTGCAGGGCCTCAGCATCGTCGTCACGCACTGGTTCGACGCGAAAACCGACGCCCACAACCATTTCTCGAAGAGCCTTAAATAGAGACGGCTTTTTCTCAAAAAAGCAGCCTTTATTTCCAGCTAGGATTGAAACTTGTTGAGCACAAGCCCAGTCACCACCTCGCCACTTTAACGTTGGCAAATAAACACCGCCGACCGTCAAAACTAAGCCAACGCTCTCTCCCTCGGGCGTCACTCCGGGAATTCGACAATCCCATGCCATTTCGATTTTTTTCAATATGAATCGCTTTGAATCGATCGAAAATCTAGAATTGATAAAGAGCGGATGGCGCTCGACTCGCTCGACCCCGTGCTGCCAATACGACAATCTACCGCCTAGCCTGGGTTCAACGTTGTAGATCAGATGGCCAGACTCAATGCAGACTTTTGGGAGTGGGATACCAGTGATTTGATCAGGGTCTTCCAGGTCTGTCTGCTCAACTCTGTATTTTCTATAATTAATAGGTCGAAGTGCAGGCGCGCGTTTAATCATGAATATCGCATCATTCAGTGCACTACGGAACGAACATGCTGCGGATTCGCGGCAATGTACGCTCGTCCATAAGGAGTTGCTGCCTGCCGCATGTTTTCGACAGCTTGTTTCCCACCATCATTCTGCTGTTCCCTCCTGTGATGTCGGGATGCGGCCGAGTCCCCGAAAGCGATATCTAAGAAGCGCGCATCCATGTATGAAGCAACGAAGAAAGCAGTTAATCTTAGTGTTCTCTGCAGTACCACCGGCTTCTCATTTTTGGAGCTGCCATCCGTCTCCACAACCTTCAAATCAAACCCCGATCCATCAAGGACAGGAGCTCCTGTAATGACATACAGAGCGCCTTGATGTGGTGCATCATCAGAAGGAACGATCGCAAAAACAGCATCGTTGTGTCTAATCTTACTATTGATAAACTTAACTTGCTGAGCAGGACCCAAAGCAGACAAAGCTACCTCGTTCTCACGAGCCTTTTCTATCATGTCTAAGGTGAAATCTTCGATCTTATTGGCCATTGGGTCCGTGGGAGGCTGAGTCAAAGCTGATGCTAAAAAAGTTTTTAGCACAAATGCCGGCTCGCGATAGGGGCCAAAAAAATATATCCACAGGCTTGCGTGTCTGCCTGTCCATGCCAGTCGCATGCGATTAAGACCTTGGAGAAGCTACAACACTCACCCAAAGCATCCTAAATAGACGTGCCGCAGAAAATTAGGTTGCTGGATATAAATGATCTAGGCACGTGAATAATATTGTATTTGTGTAGAAGTGATAGCCGTTCACAGATTAGGCATGCGAAATAGCAAACCCGAACCAAACTTCAGGTATTGGATCCAATTTATATGAGCTCAAACCGCCCCTTACCCGGTAGTGTCGAAGCGAAAATTAGACGAGCACCTAAAGTTAATATATCTAATCTCAACGATGAACAGCGCATACTTCGAGAGCACGTGTTGAGCCTTGGGAAGCAAGCTTTTGGAGAGCGCTGGCTCTCTCCAATGGCCGCTGCTTTGTCGAAAGAGACCGGCCGCCGCATTTCGGTGTCTCAGGTTGCTCAGTGGCAAAGTGGCGAGAGGCCAGTGCCGATTGTTTTGGTTCCAAGCTTAAACGTCATCGCACACGATGCAGTAAGGCATCTATTGCACCGAGCGGATGAAATAAAAACTCGGTGGCTTGATGCAAATGATTGGGATATTAGTCTTGATATGAAACCTCTTGTTGTCCATCTTCAAAACAAAGGGGGAAAATAGCAGATCGATCCTACGATGTAGTTTTAATTCTTATTGAAGTTGCCTTACTCTATGAATAGATTACAGGTCTCAGCAACTAAATGCTTACGTAACGACTAGCCGCGCTCGCTTTGTAGCGTAAGTCATTCTCGTAGTCTGGCTTTATGGGGCGGCTGAGACACGAGGATCTGTCGCACGCGGGGCAACCGGCTTTCCACGTCCCTACGGGGCTTGGCTAGGACTTGCAGGCGCTTGCCGGCAGCGCGGAGGAGGTTCGAACCGAACGAGAAACCTGAGGAGGATGCAGGCAGTTGTTCCTGTCTTCCATATGCGCGTCGCAGGCGCGAACGGGCGGAACATACACCGTCCGGCATCGTGGCCGATAAGGCCTCAGCTATTTCCTGGGCCGGACGACCCTCCGCGGGCACAGGCTTCCATTACCGGGACGCAGTGTTGTGAACCGCACCGGGTTTCCCGGAGGCTCCAACTCTTGAGAGGATGGAGCCATGACGAAGCGAACCCCACCCTATTCCCCCGAGGTCCGTGCCCGCGCGGTGCGGATGGTGCTGGACCACCAAGGCGAGCATGCCTCGCAATGGGCGGCGATCAATTCGATCGCGGCCAAGATCGGCTGTTCGGGCGAGACGCTCCGGAACTGGATCCGGCAGTCCGAGCGTGACACGAGACAGCGGGGCGGCCCGAGCACGGACGAGCGCGAGCAGATCAAGGCACTGGAGCGCGAGAACCGCGAGCTGCGACAGGCCAACGAGATCCTCCGGAAGGCCAGTGCGTATTTTGCGATGGCGGAGCTCGACCGCCCTTTCAAGCGATGAAGGCGTTCATCGACGAGCACCGCGATGCCTACGGGGTCGAGCCGATCTGCAAGGTCCTGCCGATCGCCCCGTCGACGTACCATGCCCATGCCGCGCGGCGAGCCGATCCCGGTAAGCTACCGGCACGAGCGAGGAGTGACGCGGCGCTGATGGTCGAGATTCGGCGTGTGTTCGAGGCGAACTTCCACGTCTACGGCGTGCGCAAGGTCTGGCGGCAGCTCGGCCGGGAAGGGATCGTGGTGGCTCGGTGCACCGTGGCGTGGCTGATGCGGGCGATGGGACTGAAGGGTGTCGTGCGGGGCAAGACGGTCCGGACGACGATCCCCGATCCGGCAGCGAAGTGCCCGCTCGACCGGGTCAACCGACGGTTCAAGGCACCGCGCCCCAACGCCCTATGGGTCAGCGACTTCACCTACGTGGCGACCTGGTCCGGCTTCGTCTACGTGGCCTTCGTGATCGACGTCTTCGCCCGCCGCATCGTCGGCTGGCGGGTCTCTCGGACGGCTCACGCTGCCTTCGTGCTGGATGCCTTGGAGCAAGCCCTGCACGAGCGTCGTCCCGTCCAGGGCGGCGGGCTCGTGCACCACAGCGACAGGGACTCGCAATACCTTGCGCTGCGCTACACCGAGCGGCTCGCCCAGGCTGGTGTCGAGCCGTCCGTCGGCAGCGTTGGCGACTCCTACGATAATGCCC
Source organism: Methylobacterium sp. AC433 (assembly GCF_979253015.1). Taxonomy (NCBI): domain Bacteria; kingdom Pseudomonadati; phylum Pseudomonadota; class Alphaproteobacteria; order Hyphomicrobiales; family Methylobacteriaceae; genus Methylobacterium; species Methylobacterium sp. AC433. The sequence continues at coordinate 229,234 of NZ_CEEDBN010000005.1, forward strand.
TCGCGGAGACGATCAACGGCCTGTTCAAAGCCGAGGTAATCCATCGGCGTGGACCATGGCGGTCGTTCGAGGCCGTCGAGTTCGCCACCCTCGAATGGGTCGACTGGTTCAACACCCGTCGTCTGCTCGAACCGATCGGGAATATCCCTCCCGCCGAGGCCGAAGCACGCTACTATGCCCAGGCAGAGGTGCAAACCTTGGCAGCCTGAATCAAACCCAATAGCCTCCGGGAAACCCGGTGCGGTTCATCTGGGGCGTATAGGTTCCGTGTGTCGCGGTGACGCACCGCTCAGGTCAGTCCGCTTTTTTGGCTTGTAGCCGCCACGGAAGCCTTCTGGCGCACGCACGATGCCCAAGGCGCCTTTACGCTTCTCCTCCGTAGCCAGCCGGGCAGCATCGACGATCGCCCGTCAACGTTCGGCGTGACCTGCGTTCGGAGGGACCGCGGCGCGGAATTACGACCTCCTGGCAGGCAGGGCCGCCGCGCCCTTCGCGCCCTGCCCACACGTGACGACCGGATGGGATCGATCCGGCGTCTCCGAGGGGTTTCTCGAAGGCGCCGGCCGATCGTTCAGAAGCCCGGTCCCGTGAGATCATCGTCCTCAAGCGGCACCGAAGCCGTCTTCATGGTCGAGCTTCGTTTGACGGGTCGGCGCCTCACAAAGCGGGGCTGCGGAGCCCGCGCGACGAACCCCACGTCCAGGCCGAAGGCACTGCCGATGCGTCGAAGGGTCTCGACGGTCGGGTTGGCTTCCCCGCGCTCGATCTCCGCCAGTTGCCGCCGGGTCAATCGCACCATGCCAGCGAACTCCTCCTGGGAGAGGCCGAGCGCATGTCGCATCTCCCCAACCGCACCGGGTAGCGCCAGCGTTCCGTTCCTGACGCGTTCGGCCAACTCGGCCCTCCGCTTCCGGATCTCCTCCGAGGTCGGCCGTCTCAATCCGCCCACGTCGCTACCTCGGGGTTCTGCCAAGTGGCGGGATCGCCGCGATGGTGTCGGCGATCCCGGCGGGGCGATCCCCGATCGCCCTCGAAACCACGGCCTCGGGGACCCCGTGCTCGCGTGCCGTCCGGGGCAAGGCCCTAACGCGCTCCTCGGCTTCCCTGAGGATTGCCAGCAGCGCACCGGGGTCGAGGTCGTTCCCGGCCGCCGCCTCGCAGACGATCGTCCAGTCAGGAGCGTGGTCCCGTCCCGAGGCCCGCATGCAAGCCCATTTCGTCGGCCGCCCCGTATCGGCCGGCGCGAGACGCATGGGCGCGAAGTCGAAGAGCGGCGTCAGCCGAACTTGGCCGGATGCGTCCTTGGCCAGGGCGGTGTTGCGGCCGTGGTTGTCGGGGTTACCCATGGCCTGGTTGAGCACCTCGCGCTTCAGGTACTCAGCCACATCCGCCATAGGGTCGGCCGATACGGCGCGGATCATGTCCAGGTATGTCTCGTGTGCCTCCACATGGCCGAACGCCGAGACCCCGATGGCGGAGACGATGCTTTCCTGCCCCCGGCGAACCAAGCCGTCCGGGGCGATTCGCCGGTCGAACCTCGGGATGACGAGCACGCCATTCCTGTGCACCAGGGGAAGACCGACCCTGACGCCGAATGCCTTGGCGACGGCCGCATAGGCGGCCTCGCCCTCCAGGATCAGCCTGTCGCTCTCCTCGTTGCTCCGGAGAAGCTTGACGATGACGTGCGCCACGGCTTGGGTGTCGGGGACTACGGGGTCCGGATACCAGCGGCCGTCCCTCGCCCTCGTCATCGCGATCTTCGGCCACTCCCCCTGCAGGCCCGAGGATCCGGAGGCGACCATCGCGAAGCGATCCGCGACCTCCAGGAACACCTCGGACTTGTCGAGGATATCGTCCCTGGTGACCCCCTGCCGCGGGGCGTCGTGCAACCTCTCCGCCTCGGCTTCCGCCGCTTCCTTGATGCGAAGGTTGCCGACCGGTGCACCTGCGCCCCTGAGAAGCAACCGGACCTCGGAGCTCGGCGCATCTGGGTTGATGCCGAGATGCTCGGACAGCTTACGGCGGGCGTGTCCCTGCGGCATGAGGTCGAGAAGGAACGGAGGCCACCCCGGGTAAGACCGATCCTCAAGGTCGACGGGGCTCATGACGGAGACCGCCCGGGCGTCGGTCAGCGGCTGCCCTTCGGAGAGCGGGATGGCTCCGTGCTCCAGGAAATAGTTTGCCTCGTAGGACACGACGCTGGAACCGGCCACCCCCGCGTCGGCATCGGCGAGCGTCAGCGTGGCCGCATCGTGCCAGGTGCCGCCATGATGAAGTTGAATCGTCAGTCTCATCGATTGACCCATTTTCATGGATCATTTTGCCATGGTTGCGGTGTTTGACAACCCTTATAATGGGTCACTGATGGCTGAACGTATCGAACAAGTAGGCCGATGCAGGGTTGGGGAGAAAAGGGGCGCCTGAGATATGACCCATCATAAGGATCATAAAGCACCAGCACAAAGCCATATGTGACCCATTGAAGGGGTCGGTCATCCCGATTTCCAGGTATGGACAAGCGTGAATGGGTTCGTGGGCATGGCGGGATACCGGGCGCCCCGATCAAGGCCGATGACGCCGTCGAACATCACGAACAAGGGACACTCGGTCGGGGCTTCATGCCGGAGCGGATCGCCGACACGGTGTTCGGGGTCGAGCACCGCTCCCGGAACGCTCAAGGTCAGCCATGGACCAAAGGCCCGCCAGATCGCCTGCGGGTCCAGAAACGGAAAATGGGGCGGCGCGGGCCTTGCCGACTTCGGACATGCAGGAGCTTTCGTCCCGCCCGCCGTATAAGATCCCGGATCGATTACAGTGGCTGGTTGCAGGTCAGAGTTCGGTTAACCTAATAACGGCCAAGCCCGGACATACTGGGCGGCCTCGACGAATGTGCAACCGCCGCAGGGTTGCGTTCGACCGTCGATCGCGAGGACGGACAGGGCAAGCCGGAGGAACGCCACTTGGTCGATTTTAAGAAACGCCTCGGCGGCAAGGGGGCAGTCAAGGCGACGAACCCCGTCGAGATCTACGACAGGCTCGACCGCGCGCACGACAAGGGTCCCCTCCGGCCGGCCCAGGAGGCCGTGCTCGGCGAGTGGTTCAAGGACCATCAGGCGACGCGGGACATCATCGTCAAGCTGCACACCGGGCAGGGCAAGACGCTCGTCGGACTGCTCATGCTGCAGTCAAGGCTGAACGCGGGCCACGGGCCGGTGGTGTACCTTTGCCCAGACCATTTCCTCATCGACCAGACCTGCGAGCAAGCGAGGCAGTTCGGCATCCGCGTCTGCAAGGCCGAAGATGCGCTGCCCGACGAGTTCATCAATTCCGGCGCGATCCTCGTGACCTCGGTCCAGAAGCTCTTCAACGGGATGACCAAGTTCGGCCTGCATCGCCAGTCGATCGGCGTCGACACGGTCCTGATGGACGACGCGCACGCCTGCGCCGACCGGATCCGGGAGGCCTGCCACATCCGGATCCCGAACGATGAGCCGGCCTACGCCACCCTCAGGACGTTGTTCGCCGACGATCTCGAACGCCAGGGCGTGGGGACTTTCGCAGACATCGAGAACGGAAAGCGCGATGCCATCCTGCCGGTGCCGTACTGGGCTTGGCAGGACCGTGAGAGGGAGGTCGCCGGCATCCTGTCCGCGAACGCCGAGCGGCGCTCGATCAAGTTCGCCTGGCCCTTACTGAAGGACATCCTCGGCCACTGCCAGTGCGTCGTCTCGGGGGCGGCAATCGAGATCGAGCCCTATGTCGCGCCCTTGAACGCCTTCGGGTCGTACTGGGACGCCAAGCATCGCATCTTCATGTCGGCTACGGTGACCGATGACGCGTTCCTGGTGAAGGGCCTGCAACTGAAGCCGGGCACGATCGCCCGCCCCCTGACCTATGACAAGGAGACCTGGTCCGGCGAGAAGATGGTCCTCCTGCCCTCGCTGTTCAACGAGACGCTCGACCGCGAGTGGGTGGTGAAGGCCTTCGGCGAGCCGGACGCCAAGCGCCCCTACGGCGTGGTGGCTCTCGTGCCGAGCTTCGCGAGGACGAAGGATTGGGCGGGGTACGGGAGCAAGGTCGCGGACAAGACCTCCCTGGGAACCATCGTCGACGATTTGCGCCGGCGGGAGTTCGAGCAGACGGTCGTCCTCGCGAACCGGTACGACGGGATCGACCTGCCGGACGAGACCTGCCGGATCCTGGTCTTCGATTCCCGTCCGTATTCGGAGAGCCTGATCGACCTGCACGAGGAGCATTGCCGTCCGAGGAGCGAGGCGACGCTGATGCGCACGCTCCGGTCGGTCGAGCAGGGCATGGGTCGCAGCGTCAGGGGCGAGAAGGACTACTCGGTCATCGTGGTGACGGGGGCCGACCTCGTTCGGCTGCTTCGCGAAAAGGCATCGCGGCATCACCTTTCCCCTCAGGTCTCGACCCAGATCGAAATCGGCCTGGAGATCGCCGAGCTCGCGCGGGAGGAAATCGAGAACGAGAGCAAGTCCCCGGAGGACGCCTTCGGCGGGCTCGTGCGCCAGTGCATCCGGCGCGACGAGGGCTGGAAGCAGTTCTATGCCGAGGAGATGGCGGGGGTGACGCCGGGCAGGGCGAACGCGAAGGTGCTTGGCGTCTATGCGGCCGAACTCGCGGCGGAGCAGGCTTACGTGGACGGGGATTATGCCCGTGCATCCGAGACCATCCAGGCGCTCCTCGACGACGGGTCGGTGGGAGAGGACGACAAGGGTTGGTACCTCCAGGAACGGGCCCGCTACGAGCATCAGTCGCGCCGTGCGGACGCCCAGGTTCTCCAAGTCTCCGCCCACCGTAAGAACCGTCTGCTGCTTAAGCCGCCGACGGGTGTCACGGTCTCCAAGCTCACGATCGTGAGCCAGGGCCGGATGGAGCGCATCGCGGACTGGGTCCGAGGCTTCGGCAGCTACGTGGAAATGGATGTCACGGTGAGCGACATCCTCGGGCGGCTCGTGTTCGGCACCAAGGCGGACAACTTCGAAAAGGCGCTCGACGAGTTGAGCCGCGCGCTCGGGTTCGCGGGCGAGCGCCCGGACAAGGAATGGAAGGAAGGGCCGGACAATCTCTGGGCCCTCGACGACAGGCGCTATCTCCTCATCGAGTGCAAGAGCGAGGTCGACGTCGCCCGCACCGAGATCGACAAGCGCGAGGCCGACCAGATGAACCGGTCAAGCACCTGGTTCAAGAAGCACTACGAGGGCATGTCGGCGACGCGCTTCATCATCCATCCCGCAGGCAAGATCCAGAGCGCGGCGGGCTTCAACGACCATGTCGAGGGGGTCAGGGTGAACGAGCTTCGACGGCTGGTGAAGGCCTGCCGCGGCTTCTTCAAGTCGTTCGAGGCCCAGGACTTCGCCGACCTGTCCGTCCGACAGATCCAGAAGTCGATCGACGCGCACAAACTGTCGGCCGACGACCTCTCGATCTCTTATTCGGTGAAGCTGAAGAGCCTGAAATGAAACTGTGGACGCGTTTCACGCCGACCACCGGCGGTCGGTGCGGGACGTGTTCGCCCAAGGGCTTCAGCATCAGATGATGAGGCTTCCGTCGAAGCCGGAGGTCTCCTCGGCGTGGCCGCGCGGGTTGCAGACGATCCGGGTCGGTCCGACCGTTTGATCGGCCGTTGCACAGATGTGCCCATGAACCCAGAGGTCGGGACCCCCGGCGTGAATGAGGTCGCGCAGGTCCGACGCGTAGCACCAGGGCAGGTCCGTATGCGGGTCGGGCAGACTGTTGGGGAGCGGCGCATGATGAGTGACGACCACGGTCGGCCCCGGATGGGGCTCGCTGAGGGTCGCCTCAAGGAAGGCCCGGGTCCGTTGGTGCAGGCCGAGGACTTCGCCCGGCTCGATCTGGTGGCGCGAGCTCGGGCCGGTGCGGATGCGCCGGTAGTCGGCCATCCCGAAGCGTTCTTGCGCGGTGCGCCTGGCGTGGCTCAGGCTGAACGAGCCGAAGCGAAAATCGGTCCAGAGGATGCTGCCGACGAAGCGCGTGTCGCCGATCAAGACGGCGTCGTCCATCAGCAGGCGGATGCCGAGCCGCGCGGCAATGTCCCGCCCCCGGGACATCTGGTCGCCGAGGGTGTAGCGCTCCTCGCCCCGATCCCACCAGAAATCGTGGTCGCCCGGAACGTAGAAGACGACTGCGGGTCACAGGACAAACGGCCGGGCCTTGGTGCGCTTCAGCCCGACGGCGACTGGCAGCTAGTAAGCGTGCTCAATCGGGATGGCGTTGTCGTAGTAGCCCTCCCACAAGCGCCAGTGCGCCCGCGGGCTCCACTTGCTCACCCCGGCGGAACGGAGGAGCTTGGGCTCCTTTTCGGCTTATAGTCGCCACGGAAGCCTCCGGGCGCCCGCTCGATGCCCACGGCGCCTTTCCGCTTCTGCTCCGTAGCCAGCCGGGCAGCATCGACGATCGCCTGGTGACGGGCACGGTCGCGCTCGTAAACGGATCGGTTACCCGCGATCTTCGCGGCAGGATCCTGCGACGAGCCGTTCATGACGGAGAGGGGCCAAGCACGTGCCAGGATGGCGACGTAGTGGGAGAAGTTGTCGTCCTGTTCTCTCCACGTCGAGCCGGGGATGTTCTCGCGTGACCCCCTCACCAGGGGCCCCAGGCTGAGGATGTAAACGTCCTTCATGGCAGCATCGGCCGCCGCGAGGGTCGGGTACTCCGTCGGGAAGGCCGCCTTGATGCGTCGGGCCGTATCGCCCGCATGGGCGAACGGAAGGTCGTAACCGATCTGCCACTCGCGGTAGAGACGACCCGCCTCCTCCTTGGCTTCCGGTGTCGCAAGCATTCCGGCCCCATCGACAGCCCGAGGCTCGACCACAGACGGCGGGCCCATGACAGGAATGGAGGCGACCTCGGCGGCCTTCGTCGGCGATTCGGTCATGCGCGTCCTTTTTCTGGCGGGAGCGATCGTACCTTCCTCCCGAGGTTCCCGCACGGCCTTCCGGCTCGCCTTTGCGCGCGTGCCCTTCTCGGCGGCGAACCGGGCCTTGCGGGCGTCCTCGCCCTCGCGCAGGAGGCGGAATTGTTCGTGCAGTCGCGGTCCCAGGTCAGGGGCATCCGCCTCCTCGTGGGAGAACGCCCAGAACGCCTTGTCGGCCCCCTCCGTCGCGATGAGGTCCAGGAGGCGCTGCCCGCGGGTCGCCCGCGTCTCGAAGGCCGGCGTCAGGGTCGCGCCCGTGAGCGCCTCGTGGATCGCAGACAGCCACAACCCGTAGCGTCCCTGCATCTCGGATGCGAGCAAGGGGCGGGCTGCTCCCGACTTCTTCCGGTTCCCGATCTGAGACGGCAAGCTCGTGCCCAGGCGAACGAGCGTCTCGGGGCGGATCGCGTAGGGGGCGCCGTCGCCGCGCTCGGCGAGCCATTTGAAGTCGGGCTTGTCGATCGCCCGCACGGCCGCCGTCTCCAGCCTTTCCGGTGGGCGCAGGCGGACAGTGAGGAGAAGCATCGAGATCGCGCGCGCCTCGGTGGGCTTACCCCCGTCCATGACGATCTCTCCGGCCTTGCGGCGAGGCTCATGCTTCTCGGTGACGGACACGACTTCGAAGGACCGGACGTGCTCCGCGATTTCGGCTAGGGCCGGGGCGAGATAGTTCAAACGGAGCTGTCCGACGTGGACGGGCTCCGCCATGCCGAGCACACGGGCGAGACCGGCGGGGGAATAGGCGAGGACGGTGGGCTTCGCGCCCGGCTCGTAGCGCAGGCCCTCGGATGCGACGTGCCCAACGATGTCTCGGTATAGCAGGGTCGACGACCGGCGCCGGAACCGGGCAAGGACGGCAAGGTCAAGGTAGCCATAGCGCGTGCCAGGCTTTTGCAGGTCGATCATCCAGGCAGGCAGGTGGAAGGTGAAGGCAGCGCTCCGCTTAAGGGGCGTGCGCTCCCGGCCGAAGAGCCGGTGCAGGGCATCGACGAGCTCGCGGGGCTGGGCGGTGCGCCCGCCGACGGAGAGCACGGTCAGGGCATGCTTCACCGGGCAGAGACGGGCGGCGCGGATCGTGTCGACCGTCTCCTCGCTCGTAACGTAGCGCGCCACGAGGGTCTCGAACAGCGCGATGTCCCGCGCGGTCAGAGCCGACAGGGACGAGAGCGTCCGGTCACTTAGCCATGCTGTGGAACGGGGCACGGCAGGGGCGATGCCCACGAAGGTCTCGGGCGACTGCAAGGCAGAGCCGAGGTCACCCCGGATCCGGGCGACGAAGGCAGCCCGACGCCGAGGTGGGACGGGGTTGGGGTCGGAGATGGAGGCGGTGGCCATGAGCCGGGACCGATCTGCAAACTTTCAACGGGGCGTCGGGGGGGGCGATAGCACTCGGCCCAGCAAGAACAAGGGCTTGGCGGCCCAAAGGGAAAGGATCGTGCATGCAATACTGAGAAGATAGAGCGGAGAAGCCTCAAACGGGCTCAAAGGCCCTTCCAGCTCCTCAAGGCGAGGAAGGCAGGTTACAGCTCATTAGTATTGCAAACGCGTCCACGCCCATTCTCGCGGCTCCTCGGGTCGTTTCCCCCAGGCAGAGGCGCTTCATGGACTGCCTCCAACGCTGAAACCCCGTTGAATGTTTGCAGAAATAGCGTTGAAAAGATGCATGTGTGGTTGAGGGTCATGGGGTGCATTCCTTCATCGCCCTCGCCCTTGTGTCCTTCGCTCCCTGGGGCACCGCCAGCGTCCTCTGACCCCATGGCGGCGCCACCCTCCCGGGCCCGCCGGTGTGTTGTCCGTCGCACGGCCGCACCCGAGCCTACCCTCCAAGCATGGAACGACTGAACGCCCGGCCGGCTCGCACGGACCGGGCGTCTTCTTTCCCGACATCGGACCGGACGCAGTGGGCTACAGGCACATCCCCGTCATCGTGAGGCCCTCGGACCCGAGCGCGACCCTGCGCGGGCGGAAGTGGGCGCTATTCTCCTTCGAGCACCCGGACGGCACGCTCTACCCCGTGGCCCGCATGAAGCGCCGGCCCCGCGTGCAGGGGTCCCGCGACGGCGAGTCCACGATCACCTTCGACGCCGGGCTGCTCTCGAACTGGAAAGACCTGCGCGACCAGGGCCTCGCCGCCCTGAAGCGGCTGATCGGTTTCCACCCCGTCTTCGTCTCGCCCCGGCGCCATAATGATCCGATGGAGATCCTGGATGGTCACCGGCGCATCGGGCATTTCAACCGCGTGACCGGGGCCTACACGACGCCTAAGCTCCTCGGCGAAGGTCTGCACATGCGGACCTTCCGGCCGGACGATTGGATCGGGTGGAACGCCGGCGGAGGCATCAACATCTCGGAAGCCGGGCAGGCCCTGCGCGGGGTTCAGGTCACGTGCACGGCGTCGTGGATGCAGCTGCTCCAGGGCATGCTCGACCTGTCGGCTGCGATCCGGCCCCTGTTCCCCGAGCTCAACGTGGGGCCCGCGTCCGACCCGAAGTCCCTGTTCGGCGGCTACGACCCCAGCGTCGTCATCGCGTCCGGCCGCGTCGCGACGCTGACGCCGGACGAGTTCGAGCGCGGCTTCCCGCAGGCAGGCGCCTCGATCGCCGGCGGCTCCGGCTACACGGTCGTGAAGTCCGTCGTGACGAAGGTCGACCCGAAGCGGTTCGCTGAAGGCCCGCAGCCCAAGAGCGTCGGTTCCGTGCACGGGACGAAGGGGAAGCACGTCTACGTCCGGAAGGAGGGGGAGCCGAAACCCGATCCCGCCGATGCATATGCCGTCAACCTCGACGTGACGTACTACGACGTCGAGCTCGTCCTGGCCTACGTGGCGCAGCAGAAGCGAGAGGAGACCGTCAGCTTCCTCGTCCTCAACGCCACGTGCTCGGACCCGGACGCGCCGATCAAGACCTTGGACATGCGGACCGAGGACCCGTCGATCGACCAGACGACCGTGCCCTGGCTGCCCCGGACCCACTACGTCCCGGCCGACGTCCGGCGCGTCGGCTGGAACTGCTGGCTCTGCGCCAAGGAACACGTGAGCGCGTCCTTCGCCGGCGACGTCCAGGCCGGGCGCTGGACCCTGGCGCTGGCGCTGGCGCTGGCGAACCAGAGCTACACCGGGGGGGGCGGGGGCCGGACGTTCTGGCACCTGCCGTCCGGGATCAACGCCCTGTTCACGGTCGTCCTCAAGGCGACCAAGATGCTCGCCCTCGCGCAGAGGAGGAATCCGTACGAGTTTTCGGTGCCCTTCGAGGACATCGTGGCGGACGGGTTCTCGACGGCGTGGAAGGCCCGCATCGAGGCCGACAACCTCGACCTGCCGGGCGGCCGGGCCGAGGGGAAGGTCGTGTCCCTGACGGTCCGGGACGAGGCGGGGCCGGGGGGGCTTTGCCAAGGCGACGATCCGGATCGCGGCCTGCGACGGGGCCGGGCTCGCCAGCGACACTGGCTCCCTCACCGTGGGCTACACGGACCAGGACTGGGGCCGCGTCTCGATCGCCAAGTTCGCGGGCTACCCGCCTTCGCCGGAGCCGGTCGCGGGCGGGGAGGCGTACCTGGAGAACTCCGTCGCGGGCCAGATCCTCTACGTCCGGGAGGACGACTACCAGCGCGGCGTCGCGGGCCGGTCCGACGCCTTGGCCAACGATCCAGAACAGCTGCTCCGGAAGGTGCCGACGAAGATCATCTTCGCCATGGTGTGGAGGCGGCCTCAACCAGGCGCTTCCGGGCGGACGCGGCGAGGTAGAGCACGGCGTCGTCGAGCGCCGCTCGCATCTCCTTGGCCTTCGTGACCCCAGCGCGCTTGAACGCGGTGGTGTCGACCTTCACTCGGCTCGTCGTCGTCATGGGTTTAGGCTCGCGCCACTTAATGCGACGGCCAACACACGGCCCGCCGTCGGGCGCACGGCGGCCCATTTCAGGCGCACGTCGGGCGCACGTAGCCCTTCAAACTGAATACTCGTTCAGGGAGCCGTCACATGTGACGTAACTTGCTAGCCCCGGGTGTAGTCTCCCTTCATGCGCGAGACATCCTACGCCCCAGTCCATTCCTACCTCGAAACAGGCGCACGCCGCATCGGGAGGATACGCCGCCAGACGGCCGGCCGCATGCGCGACTTGCGGCAGCGCTGGCGCGACGTCGGCCGCCCGGATCCGGCGACCCTCGACCGGGCCGTGGTCGACGCCCTGCGCGACGCCATCCACGCCCTCGTCGTGGACGGCGCCGTGGTGGGCACGCTCGATCCCGCGGACATCATCCGGCGCACGGCCCATCAGCTCGTGGAGCGGACGCAGCGGGCCAAGGAGGCCGGCAAGGAAGGCGTCGTCTACGACCGGAACGAAGTCGCGGACGCGCTGCGCCTGCGCCTGCTCTCTCCCCCGAAAGCCGGCGTCATCGTGTGACGGCAATCCCCGTTTCTCCCGATAGGAGTAACGGGAGGACAGACCTCGACCTCTCCGAACGACCTCTCGTAACTGTGCGGTAACCACGGCCTGTGGAAACCCGAAAATCCGCTGGACAGCGATTCGCGCCCAGGTGCCTCATAGGGACGTGAGATCGCCCCGCACCGGAGACGCCCGATGTCCCACTTCGCCCACCTCTCGATCGAAGCCGGATCGCGCGTCATCCAGGGTGCCGCCCTCACCACCATGGCCGTCGACACCTTCTTCAGCGAGCTCGACAGTCAGCGCCGGGCCGGCGTGTCGTCCGTGGAGTGCCTCGTCGCCGAGCTCGCTCGCACGCGTCAGTCCGCTGCAGCTGCGCACGCCGAGATCGTCCGTCTCCGCTCTGAGCTCGCCTCGTGCGCGGGCGCCCTCGGGGCGGAGCGGGCCCGGGCGGAGAGTGCCGAGCGCGACCTTGCCAAGGTCTTCAAGGCCATTGGCTTCCGCCGATGAAAAAACCTGCCGGAGGACCGGCGGGCTTGGTGGCGGGTAGGGCGGGCTGATCAGCGACGGGGCGCGCCGTAGGTGTATTGGGGCGCGAACCCGAGTTCGGCCAACGCCTCCGTCAAGTCGACCGAGCGGGGCGAGGCGTTCGTCCCGCCCGTGGCGCCCTTGCTCGCGACATGGCGAACCGGCTCGGGGGAGATTGCCGGCAGGTGGAAGGGTCCCTCGGCGTTCGAGCCGCCGAGGCCGGCGTTGATGTGGCGCTGGAGCCGCTCGCTCGGGCACCCGATGACGTGCCCTAGCTGCGTCGGCGACAGGCCCGCGATCCACGACGCGAGGGGCGCCGGCAGGGGGACTGGAAGGTCGTGGCGCTGGTGCGTGTAGAGCCGCGCGCGGGCGTGCTGGCGGACGAGCTCAGCGACCGGGTGGGTGTCGGAGCGGATCTCCGCCGCCGGTGCGACGGGATTGGCGCGCACGACGTCGAGGGCGGCGGTGGCCACGCTCTCCGCCGTGGGGCGGCCGCGCAGGCCGAAGAGTTCGAAGGGCAAGCGCAGGATCCCGAGGATGGCGGCGATCAAGGCGGCGAAGAACCTGGCAAACATGGGGACCTCCTGAAGGCGGGGAGCGTCCCCGCCGGTGATGGGATGATGCCTCGGGACGTAGAAAGTCAGAGGGCGAGGGCGGGCTGATCGTCCGTCTCGCGACGCCGGCGACGCGTCGGGATCTCACCGAACAGCGTCAGGTTCGCCTCGTCGGAGAGCTGCCTCCTATGCCCATGGAGGAGAGCCAAGGCGTGCGTGGTCTCGCCCTGATCCAGGCTCTCGCGCTCGCTGAGGAGATGCCCGGTCCAGCACGTGGCCTGGCTCCAGCCAGCTCCGTTCTGAACGGCTGCCCAATCGGTATCGAGCTCGCTCAGGAACCGGCAGGCGGCCAAGGCGGCTGCCTGGACAGCCGGGTCCGCGGCCCGGGCGAACCAAACCGCGGGGGGCGTCCTTCCGAGGTGCTCCTCCGCGCGGGCAGCGTTGGCCTCCGCGTTCGACAGGAAGCGCTGGGCTGACCGGAGGCCGTAAGATGTCCATGCCTCCTCGGCCGCGAGATCGCGCGCCTCCGTTAGAGACCGCTGCAACGCCCACGGACGCTCTGCGAGAAGTCTGATGAGCTCGGCGCGGACCGGGACGGCTAGCGGCGCGGTGTCGGCAAGGTCACGCTGGTGGCGCTCCTCCTCCGCACGGGCGCGCTTCTCACGGACAGCGGCCGCCTCGGCGACCACGCGATCGACCTCGGCGCGGAGGGCGGGCTCGTCGAACGCGATGCCGGTATCCCACCAGCAGGGCTGCATCGTGCCGGTGGCGTTGGCCCGGTCGGTCCACGAATACCCGGCCGCGGTCATGACGCCCCGCGCGTGGCGGTAGGCGTCGTGCCAGGCCTGCGGGGCGTCCGGGCAGATCCAAAGGGAGAGCTCGTGGCCGTAGCGGCGGTGGACGCCGACGGGGGTCCAGACGGCGCCGAAGGTGAGAGGGGGCGTGGCCATAGCGGAGAGGTTCCGGTGGGGTGGGTGGCCGCGTCAGCAAATACGCTGACTGACTGAATGTACTCCCGGCCAAGCCTCCCACAAGAGAACAACGTGATCAAAAAGCGGGCATCGCTCCAACAAATCCGACGCCTATCACAACAGCCGTCACAACAGCCTGTTGTGGCAAGCTGTTGTGGCAAGAGTAGCGCCCCGTTGTGGCAAGCGATTTCCGTCCAATTACCTGAAAAGAGGGCTTGACCGGGCGTGCGATATACCCCGATCATCGCTTAGCAGGCACGCTGATCGGCGGTCTGCTTCCTCACAGGAGTACCCGTTATGGCAAGGAGCGCGGGGGCGCAGGCCCCTTTGCGGGCGCTGGAACGCGCCATCAGGAGAGCCGGGTCGGCCAGGTCGTGGGCGACCAAGGCCGGTGTGTCCGAGGCGTATGTCAGCGACGTTCGCCTCGGACGCCGCGACCCCGGTCCGGCCGTCCTCGCCGCCCTCGGGATGCAGCGCATCGTGCGCTACGGCCGCATCGAGGAGGCCCGCTCGTGATCAAGTGGACGCCCGAGGCGAAGAATTTTGTCCTCACTCTATGTGACACGCAGAAGCTCAGCGGGTCTCAGATCGCCGACCGGTTGGCCGCCGAGCACGACCTCGTCGTGACGAAGAGCGCCGTCATCGGTGTCGCCTTCCGTGCGGGACGGAGCTTCTCCGGCCCGCGCTCCACGGCATGCCTCGCCGCCGCCCGGGCCGCCCGGGCCGCGCGCGTCGGCCGCACTGATGAACAGCGCCGCCGGGACCGCGAGCGCAAAGCCGCCAAAGCCGCGACGGCAGTCCCCAAGCCCGCCTCGGCGCCCAAGCAGACGCCGCGGCCAGCCATCCCCGCCGGGATCCCCACGTCCCTGCGGATCCCCCTGACGCAGATCGGCGAGGCGCAGTGCCGGTTCATCGCCGACGACCCGCTCGCCGGGCCGGCTACGTGCTGCGGGCATGCGACCCAGCACGGCTCGCCCTGGTGCCCGGGACACTACGCGCTCTGCACCGTGCCCGTCCGCAAGGCCGTCTCGCTCTGGCAGCCTGAACACAGGAGGGCGGCATGAGCGACATCGGCTACGACTACGAAGGGGACGACGACAGCGCGGCCGGGGACGCCGAGCTCGACCTGATCCACCGCGCGGCGATCGAGACTTGCCTCGCGGCCGGTCTCGACCTGCGCGGGGTGCGGTTCACCGATCTCGGTCAGGTGGCCGAGGACATCGCCGAGGGCGAGCCCTGGTGCCTGACTGAACTCGCTGGCCTGCAGTTCTACAAGTACGGCCTGTGGGACGGGTTTCTGGAAGAGCGTGTCATGCCGAAGGACGGCGACCGCCTCTCCCTCAAACGGGCGCCGGAGAACGAGCACGACGCGAACGCCGTCGAGGTCTGGTGGCGGAACGGGCTGAGGCTCGGGCACCTGCCGCGCGCCGTGGCCGCCGTCGTCGCCGGCCCCCTCGACATCGGGTTGCGGTGCCGAGCCTTCATCGCCGACGGCGGCACGGGGGAGGCGTGGACGGCCAAGGCACTCCTCGTCGGCGAGGCGGTGCGGGGGCTCCACGAGAAGCGGATCGCCCACGTCATCGCGGACGCCATCCGAGAGCACGAGGGGCGAGAGCTAGATCAGGCTGCACGGCGACGCAGCCTGGGTCTTCACAACGGCATCCGCTTCGACATGGAGCAGGACGAGCGTCGGAAGCGTCGCATCGTCCAGGCCGTTAACGCCCTCCTGCCGGGCGAGGCCTTCGAGATCGAGCCGCCGGCTCTTGGGTGGTGCGATCTCTTCACGATCGAGCGGATCCTCGACGTGTCCCGCTCGACCGCCCGCCGCCTTGCGGAGCGGGCCGGGTCGAAGATCGAGGTCCACCGGCGGGGCTGGTACGCGACCGGCACTCACGTCGAGGTCACGTCCCGCCTACAGGACGCGATGCGGGACTGGGCCGCCCATCCAGTCCGGAGGATCACGCACGAGGACGTCCGGCTCGGTACTGGCAGCATCGTCGCCCCGGCGCCGCGGTCCGCCGACGACATCCCCTTCTGAGGAGACAGAGCATGGCTATCGACCCCCACCGCATCGCCTGCCGCGACGGCGTTGTCTTCTTCGTTCGGGAGCGCGCAACCGGCACGATCGTCGTCTCCGCGCTCCACGACGACGCCGTTTCCCTCTCCTGCGGCCTCTCCCGGTACCGCGCGCCCCATCGCCCCGGAGAGGCCTACGCCGAGCACACGAGTATGCCAGTCGAGCGTGTGCGCGCCTACGCGATCGGCCATGTCGGCGTCGCGGAGGGCGGGCCCGTTGCGGTCGCCCTTCTGAAGCGGCTGCCCTCCGAGGCCTCCAAGGGCGCCGAGGGGGTCGCCCCCTCCGCGAGCTTTCCCGCAGCGGGGGGATCCGGTGTGGCCGGGCGGCCCGAGGCCTCGGCTGTCCCCGGGGCACCTGATCAACGCCTCGGCGCAGGACTTCCGCAGGTGGAGGTCGACGTCCTGACGCCGGAGATCATCGACGCGCGGCGGTTCCTCGCCGTGCTCGACGGGCCGCATCTCCTCGACGGCTAGGAGCCTGCGACGGACGCAGAGGCTCTGCGCGTCTGGCAGAACCGCGGCTCGATCGCCCTACGAGCGTACACGAGCCTCGCCGTCCGGCTCGGGCCTGGGTCCGAGCGGCACCCTCTCTACCGCGAGGCGGTCGCCCTGAGGGACAGGGCGCTGTCCCACGTGCGGGACACGATCCCACACACCAACACCTACACCCCGCACCGACAGGCCGGCTGAATTTTCAGCCGCCCCCCACCCCGAGCTTGACTTCGCTAACCTTGTCCATATATTGATGGACATGAGCTGGCCATGCCGGCTCATTCACGAAGGGAAACCTCGATCATGACGAAATCTTACAACCGCGGCGCCATCCTGCGCGCTGCCTGGTCCCAGGCCAAGTGGATCGCCGCGCTCATCGGCAGGCCTGTGCGCCAGTTCATCGGTGCCGCCATGCGGAAGGCCTGGTCGCTGGCGGAGGAGACCCCCGCCGCCCCGGCCATGGTCCCGCAGCCGGTCCAGCAGCAGCAGGCGTGCGCGGCCCCGTCCTCCTCAACTGACGCGTCCCAGCCGGTTTCCTCGGCCGTTACGTCGGAGCCTCCCGCCGTTGAGCCCTGCGCGACGTACCGCTTCGGCCGGATGGACAGCCGATGCCGCGGTTGGGAGCAGGTCCTACGCGAGGGCACGCCGCTGCCCGCCCCCGAGGACATCACCGGCGCAGGCGACCTCCCGGGGCGGTACGCGCCCGACCGCGGGGAGGAGGAGCTCTTCGGGACCGACGCGGTCCTGCTGGGGGAGGAGAGGCACCATCGCAAGTCGCGGGGGTGGACGTATAGGCTCCACGTTCGCAACCCCGCCACGGGCGAGATCGTGGAGATGATCCCAACGGCGGAGCACAAGGCTCAGATCAAGGCGTGGATCCTAACGGGGCATCTCGACCTGCCTGTCGAGATCCTGAAGGGCGCCGGGGAGATCGCCGGGATGGTGCGCATCCTCGCCGCGATCCGGGCCGGCGCCTCGATCGAAGTCCTCGCTTCCTGCGGTTGACCGCCCTCGGCTGGGTCCGACTCCCGGTCTCCATCCCCATCCGAAATCCGAGCAGGCCTAGGCCGCTTCTCCGCGAAGGATCCCGCCGTGAACATACATACCCCCACCGCCACTGCGATCCCCGCCCTCAACCGGGGCATGCTGGACGAGGAAGTCGCCGTCATCGTCCGCGAGATGTGGGGCGCCACCGAGCCGCGTGAGGTCACGGAGGAGGCCTGGTACAATGCCGCCTCAGACATCGAGCGGGCCGCCCAGGCCGCTCACAAGGAGACGATTGCCTGGCTCGCGCTCCACGAGCGTCAGCTTGCCGGAGAGCACGTCGAGTACGGCGTAGCGTTTGACGCCCGGGAGCGGCTGCAGGACGCCCACAAGTACCACGCGGACTTGGTCAGCATTGCCGCCATCGGGAACATCGGAGAGAGCTGGCACCTGCGCCCGCACTCCGAATTTCAGTACGGGCTCGCCGAGGACGGCGACGACGACGCCCTGATGACGGTGCCGCGCGGGCTTCCGGCCGGCGGCTACCGGGCGATCGCTCGGGCCTACCGCACCGGATCGGAGCACGGACGTCGCGATCTGCAGCGCGACCTGCGCGCCCTCCTTGGAGCGGCCGCCTAGTGAGCATGGACAAGATCGTTCTGGAGGAGGCCGCGCGCCTACTCCTCGGGCCGGAGTGGAAGAGGCCACTCGCGAAGCTCCTCGGGCCGCATCACCCGGCCGGCCCGAGGGACAGCCTCGACCCCCGTCTCGCATTCCGCTGGGCGAGCGGCGAGAGGCCGATCCCCGGCTGGGTGCCAGGGGTCCTGGCCGACATGCTGATCCACCGCGCCGAACTACTCGCGCATCAATCCGAGCAAGCCCTCGCTTTGTCTGCCCGTCTTATGAAGGAGGAACGCGATGCCGTGGGTTGAACGCCCCATCATGCCCCGGTTCCCGCCGTTCCACCCTGAGAGGGGGGGCACGTACGACCCTGGCCTCCGCGTCGAGACTGAGAAATTCGTGGATAGCCTGAAGTTGGTCACGTGCCCGATCTGGCAGCTGGCCCCGCTCACGAAGCGCGGCCGTGAGGCTGTCCTCCGACCGGCAGGGGGCACGCTCCGGGCTGCGCTCGTGGCCGGCTGGCGCGTGCGTCGGCTTGGAGAGGAGGATCCGTTCGCGCTCGTGCTGCGGCTGAAAGACCACCTCATGCACGACCGCCTCGTGTCCGCCTCGCCTGAGCGCATGCCCCTTGAGTTCATGGACCGGTGCCTCGTCGTGACGCCCGCCCAGGTCATCGCCGTTCACGGCTCCGACGAGACTTGGGCGCTGAGCCAACTGGGAGACATCATGGTCGGGACTTATCCCGCCCCCCGCCGGCGAGCGCGGCGGCTGCCCGCCGAGGACGCCGAAGCGCTGGGGTGGCTCCAGGCAGAGCCGCCCCGATCCCCCGAAGCCAGCCCCATCCAGGAGTGAGCCCGATGTCTACCGTCACCGATGCCCACCGGGAGTGGATCGCCGAAGCCCTCGCGGCACCCTTCGAAACGCCGCGCCGCATCCCTACGCTGGGCAGGGTGAAGGTCCGCACAGAGCCGCTGCCCGACCTCTTTCGGGACATCCTCGACGCGTTGGACGCCCCGTCCGAGCCGGAGACCCCGACCCCGGTTGGGATGTCGCCAGGCGAGCTCCTGAGGTCGCATTTCGGAGAGGCGCTCCCCGGCCCGTCCGCGCACACGCTGAAGCGGCGGGCCCTCAAGCGCCAGAGGGTGGAGGCCGAGGCCAAGGTCCAGCCCGAACCGGTCGCCGCGGCACCGGACCCGGCCCCCCGCCGAGGATCCGATGGCCCGCCTCGTAGCGTCCGGGATCGCGAACGAGTACATCGCCGGCCTCGGCGCGCTTCGGGATCCGGACAATCGGGCTCCCTACTCCCCCCGCTCCATCGGCTTTCCGGTGAGGCTCCACCGGGTTGGCGGCCCCTTCCAGCCGCCGACGGCCCCTAGGATCTGGGAGCTCCACCTCTCCACCCCCGCGTGCGGCGACCTCCCGTTCGTCCGCAGGGTCGAGGAGGTCACCGGGCTGAGGGCGATCTGGGCCTCAGGTCCCGGCACGCTCGGGCAATGGCATCACGCCGTGGACCTCGCCAACGACGATGGGTGGGAGCGGCTCGCCTCCTCAATGGAGCACACAGAGCCCCGCATGGTTGCCAACGCGATCAGGATGCATGTCGCCGTTGGCAGCCTAAGCGCGGCAAACGGCCGCCGGCTCCTTCTGGCCGTCGGCGTCGCCGAGCCTGAGACGCGGGCATGCCTGAACCCTGACAGCAGCATGCAGTCATCCCTCGGCGGATGGCAGGCGATCCACGCCGTAGAGGACGGCCTCGTCGCCCCGGGCAACCCGAAGCGAAACACGTACGCTCGGGTCACAGACGCCGGGTGGCGCAGCGTCGGGAGGGAGCCGCCCACGAACGCTGAGCCCAAGGCCCGTCGGAAGGCGGTTTGATCGGCGGGGTCTCCTCAACCCTGAGGAGACCCCCACCCTCACGCTGCCTGCGCCATCGAGCCCGCAAGGGCGTCCCCTGCTTGCCGGGCGGCCACGTCCGCGAGGAGCTCTTGGATCTCAGGCACGGTCACTGGGCGGAATTGCCAGCAATCCACGCCGACATCGCACGCCCGCGCCGTCGGGGGGATGGCCCCGTGGGAGTGCCCGTAGAAATGGAGGCGGCCCCTGTGGATGTCCCTCCACGTGACGTGCGCGTAATGCGAGAGCCACACCGGGACGGCATTCGCCATGCCGCTGTCCTGGATCGAGATCGCCACCACATCGTGGATCCCGCCCTCCCAGCCGAGCCGCTCGCCTCTGGCCTCGTGATTGCCCCTGAGGAGCGTCTTGTGGCCTGCGAGGCGTGAGAAGATCGCCTCGGCGTGCTTCATCGAGCAGCCATAGGCAAAATCGCCGACATGGAAGACCCTGTCGCCGGGGCGCACGCGGTTGTTCCAGGCGGACACGAGGTGCTCGTCATGCTCCTCCCGGGAGCCGAAAGGACGGGGCCTGCCCATGCGATCGCTGAGCATGCCAGCATGCCCGAAGTGGGTGTCGGAGGTGAAGTAGGTCGTCACGGGGGGATCCCCTCTCAGCATAGGAACGCAGGCGTCCGGAGGCCCGGACGGGATGGCTGGCTTCAGGCCAACAGGCGTTTCGATATGCGGAGGAGGGCGGTCTTCATCGGAATAGCCTCGCCGATCGCGGCCGCCCCGGCAAGCCCTGGTTCGTCCGAGGGTTAGGCGATCCCTGGCCGGATCGCCGGAGCCCAGGCGGTCAGCCCAGGGCGCCGTTAACCGACAACCCACGCACCGCTTCCCACGGCCACGTTTTCCGGCGAGTCTTTTCGGATGAGCGATTCGACCGATCCCCTGTCCTACCCCTTGATCGCCGACGTGCACTCGATGTCCGAGGGTGCGTACGGACGCGCGGAGCACGCCGGCGACGACGTGCCCTTGAACCTGGAGACGGCGATGTGGGCCCCCGAGCTTCGGGGTCTCGGGCACCTGCCGCTCTATTCGACCGCCGACCTGCGGGGAGCGATCCTCCGCAGGGAACTGATCGTGGGGCGACGCGGCCGCCTGATCGAAGTCACGCGCCGGCAGCTGCGCGAATGGAGGGAACGATGCCACCTCGGTCTGGGGCCGAACCAAAGCCCCGCAAGCCCCGGGCAGCCAAGCCCAAGTCCCTCGGCAAGACCGGACGCGGCAACCCCTACCTCTGGTGGCGCCCCGGACGCGTCGATGCCGACGGCGTCGACCGTAACGGCAGGTGGTGGATCGTCCACCGCGGCAAGCAGGTCCGAAGCACTGGCTGCGGTGCTGGCAAGGACGAGGAACGCCGCGCGCTCCAGGCCCTAGACGACTATACCGCGACCCTCCACGTCATCGCGCCTGAGGAAGCCGGCGGCCCGCGGAAGAACCGGCCGGCCAACGAGGTCCTCGTGGCCGAGGTCCTCGACCGGTACCGGGACGCGAAGAAGGGGCGGGTCGATCCCGCGACCGGCGAGGTGAAGGGCGGCGTCGCCCGGCACCACGAGCTGGCGCAGCGCATCGCCACCCTCCTCGACTGGTGGGGGACCCGGACCCTCGACGAGGTCGATAGCGCGACCTGCGCCGAATACGTGACCTCGCGCGTCGGCACGCCGTGGAAGGCGCACGCACGGGCTGGTCTCGATCGCAACGGCGAGCCGCGAAAGGGCGACGGGAAGCCGATGCGGCGCGGCCACTCCAAGCCGACGAAGGCCCGGGTCGTCACCGAGGGCGGGGCCCGGCGGGAGCTTGAGGACCTGCGCGCCGCCATCAACGCAGCGATCGGCGACGGCCTGACGCGCGACACCGTCCGGGTGACCCTGCCGGCCAAGGGCGAGGAGCGGGACCGCTGGCTGACCAGCGCAGAGGCCGCCCGGATCCTCCTCGGTGCCTGGCGCAAGAGGGAGGTGCAGACCGTCCACTCCGGCCCCCGGAAGGGTGAGCGTGTCGTCGGCCGTCTCGTGTGCAAGCACCTGGCGCGCTTCGTCCTCGTCGCGCTGCGCACAGGCACCCGGTCGGGACCCGTCTGCAACGCCAGCTTCGAGAAGGTCGTCGGCAAGCCGTGGATGGAGCTCAAGACCGAGCGGTCCGTCGAGGACCGGGTCGAGCGGGTCGTGGTCGACGGCGCCGAGTACGAGCGCCGTGTCCAGGTCCCCGTGGTCAAGCGCGTGGCGATCTTCCACCGCAAGGCGCTCGGCACCAAGGAGAAGGAGAATAAGAAGGCCCCCACCGTTCGGATGCCGGACAGCCTCGTCGCGCATCTCTGGCGCTGGCGCCACGTCCTCGGACAGACCTACGTCGTCGAGTGGCAGGGCAAGCCGGTCGGGTCGACCAAGCGGAGCTTCGCCAACCTTTGCTACGACCTCGGCTTCGGGGACGACGTCGTCCGGCACTCGCTCCGGCACACGGCCGTGACCTGGGGCATGCAGGCCGGCGTCGATATCTGGGAGCTTGCCGGGTACGTCGGCATGACGGTCGAGATGATCGAACGTCGGTATGGCCACCACTCGCCAGCCCACATGGAAGGGGCGCGCGCTGCCCTTGGCGGGAGGGGGCGGAAGCGGGCCGCCTAGCCCGCTCGGTTCTTCATCAGGAGGTCGATCTCTGCGGCGATCGAGCGCTGGCAGATGCCCAGAAGCCTGTGGAATTTCTCGCGCTCGGAATAGGAGAGCCGGGTCTTGCCGCTGTGCACGATCTCCGACCGAACGGAATAGAGCCCTCGGAAGTCGGCGAGGACCTTCTCCCGGTCGGCCTGGCTCTCGCCGATCAGGTAGGCGCAGCGGTTGCTCAGGAGCTCGCCGATCCCGACCATGTCCGAGGTCTTCTTGTCCCCGAGCAGGATTTCCATGGCGACCATGGCCTGGACGAACGACAGGGTTTCGTTCCGGCTCGCGTAGCTGCCCGCCAGCCACTGCCCCGCCCGCAGGATCCGTCCAGCCTCCCGCGGATGGGAGAAGCACGACCCCATCGTCCGAAGCACCGTCCCGGCGAACCGCACGTAGTTCTGGTTGCCGGCGAGGCCGGTGCAGTCGAACCCCTCCAACCCCATGACGACCGTCGCCTCCATGTCGACGCTGGTGTCGTAGGCCCACGCCCCGTCGACCTGCCGGTGGACATGGTACGAGCTGCGGGGCGGACCGAAGGGGGTCGAGTTCGAGGACGGGCTGTAGCGGAACAGGTGCAGCGCGATGCCGAGGCCGAGGAATGTCTGAAGGGTCTCGACCGCCCGAAGCACCGTGCCGGTGGTGCCGTACCGGTCGGCGTATCCGGAGCCCGGCACCTGCAGGTAGACGGCGTCCGTCTCCCAGGCCCCCTTGGCGCCGAGGGTCATGAGCAGGGAGGATGCGTAGGGGAGGGGGAACTGCGCCTGCAGCGCATCGCTCGTCCGGACCAGCGAGATGCCGCCGCCGATGTCCATCGGCCCCGTCGCGTCCATCAGGGTCGCCAGCACCGTCCCGATCGAGCGCGGGAGCCGAAGGCTGAAGACATAGTCCCAGGGAAGGGACGCGAACTCCCCGACGATCCGCTGCGCGATCGGCGCCGGATCCGCGAAGGGCGCGAGGCTGACGAGCTGCTCCGGCAGCGGGATCGCCATGTCCTGGAAGGTGCCAAGGTTGGACAGGAGCCGGCCGATCCGGTCGGCGGCGAAGTCCGAGACTGGCCGCTCGTCGATCATGGCCGTCAGCGGAACCGGGAGACGGTCCTGTTTCGGGACGACGTCATTCAGGGGGATGAGGGCGTCGAGGGTCTGCCACGCCAGGATGGTGCCGTAGATGACGCGGAGCTTCCGCATCCCGGCGGTCAGCACCTCTTCGAGGCGGGCGGTGCAGTTGGCGTGGAGGTTCAGGGGCACGTTCGGCCTGTCGATCGGGCAGAGTTTTAAATGACCGAATGAGCGGTTCTTGCACCAACCTGTGGCCGAACCTGTGGCCGGACCGATGCTCTCTGAGCCGGGAAGACCGTTCCCCTAGGGAAAACTGGTCGGAGTGGCAGGATTTGAACCTGCGACCCCCACGTCCCGAACGTGGTGCGCTACCAGACTGCGCTACACTCCGACAAAGCCGGCTGTCTCGGCCGGCGAGCGGACGTATAGCGAGCCCTCTTCGGTGTCGCAAGCGCTTCCTCGCGGGAATCGTGCGGCGAAGGCCCGCTCATGCAAGCGCGGCCCAATGCGCGGGAAGGCGAAACAGCCGGCACGGATGATCGGGCCGCGGAATTGCAACGGCTCCGACGACATCCGTTTCGATGTCGAGGTCGATCAAGGACCAGCCGTCCGATGCCGGGTCCTCGCCGTCCCAGCGGATGGTGGCGGGGGACGGGCCGTCGACGCTGAAACCATCGAGCGGCAGGGCGAGGCCCGTGCCGAGGGCTTTGACGACCGCTTCCTTGCGCGTCCAGCAGCGGAAGAAGAGTGGCGTCTGCCGGTCGTGCGGTGCCCGGGCGAGGGCAGCGATCTCAACGGGATGGAAATGCGCCCGGACGATCGCGAGCGGATCGCCGACCGGGCGGATCGCCTCCACATCGACGCCGATCGGAGCGCAATGCGAGACGCCGATCAGGGCGTGAGACCCCGAGTGGGAGAGATTGAAGTGAAGGCCCGCCCGCTGCGCCGGGACCAGGACCGGCTTCCCGCCGGTTTCCTGCTCGAAGGCCACGTCGCCCGGCGGCAGATCGCGGTAGCGGCCGAGGATCAGCCGAAGCGCGGCGTGGCTCTCGATGAAGCGCGCCCGGTCCTCGTGACGATAAAACCGCTCGGCCCGCGCACGCTCTTCCGGGGAGAGCCACGCCGCCAACTCAGTCCGATCGGCTGCGCCGAGGGTGAGGTCCACGCGCCAGACCGCAGTCCCGGTGTCGGGCGCAGGAGGGACGCTCGGCCAATCGTGCGACGAACGAAGGTCGGGCTGTTGCGGATCCTCCGCCCTGGTTCGGCCCATCTTGAAACGCCCGAGCCTCCTGCACCGCCCGTGAACGCATCCACGGGTCCGCCGGAGAGCCTACCATGACGTTTCGGGAGACACGATCAGGCGACGGCGTGATCACGACGGAAACGAAATCTCGGTCGTTCAGGCGTAGACGTTGCCGCCGGTCTGCGGAAACCGTTCGGCGAGAGCGCGACGCAGCTTTTCGAGGGCACGGTTCTCGATCTGGCGCACCCGCTCCTTCGAGATGCCGAGCCGGTGTCCCAAGGCTTCGAGGGTGGCCTGATCCTCGGCGAGGCGGCGCTCCTTGAGGATGCGCAGCTCGCGCTCGGACAACACCGTCAGAGCTTCGTTGAGCCAGATCAGGCGGCGCTCGCCATCGACCGTCGCCGATACCGTTTCGTCGGGCAAAGCGGCGCCGTCGACGAGGAAATCCATGCGCTCGGACGAGGCTTCGCTCTCCTCGCCCACGGGCGCGTTGAGCGACATGTCGGGCCCGGAAAGGCGCGCATCCATCAGCGCGACGTCCTCTCGCGAGACGCCGATAGCCGTGGCGATGCGGCGGTGAATCTCGTCGCCGACATGCTCCTCGGTGGACTGCATCAGCTTGGCGCGCAGGCGGCGCAGATTGAAGAACAGGGCCTTCTGCGCCGAACTCGTTCCGCCGCGGACGATGGACCAGTTCCGGAGGATGTAGTCTTGGATCGACGCGCGGATCCACCAGGTGGCGTAGGTGGAGAAGCGGACCTCGCGCTCGGGTTCGAAGCGCGCCGCCGCCTCCATCAGCCCGACATGGCCTTCCTGAACGAGGTCGGCCATCGGCAGTCCATAATGCCGGAAGCGTCCGGCGATGGCGATGACGAGACGCATGTGGGCCGAGATCAGCCCGTGGAGGGCGCGCTCGTCCCGATCGTCCTTCCAGCGGACGGCGAGTCCGCGTTCCTCGTCCCGCGCAAGGAAAGGCGCCTCCATCGCCGTGCGTATGAATTGCCGCCGGATCCCTGCGATATCCGCCATCCCCGCCTCCGTCTCGATGGAACGTCTGCTTCTCACCACGGGTCGATCGCGCCGATCGAAATCGGACCGGAGACCTGTGCCTGGCAACGCGACAACACGAGGTGGTTGGGATGGTTCCGCGGATCGGGTGCTTCACACGGTCTCGTGAGCAAGGCACGGAACTGGGGCTGCGCAACGAAAAAGCCCGGCGCGATGCGCCGGGCTCGAAATGCGTGTTTCCGGACCTCTGCCGGGATGCGCGAGGCTGCCGATCAGGCGGCTTCTTCCTGCAGGTCGTCGCTCTCGGCTTCGCCTTCCGCCTCGGCTTCGCCCTTGGCGCGGCGCGGGGACTTGGCGAGGCTCTGCTCGATGAGCTTGAGAGCCTCGGTCTCCGTGATGCGGTTCACGGACGAGATCTCGCGCACGACCCGGTCGAGCGCCGACTCGTAGAGCTGACGCTCGCTGTAGGACTGCTCGGGCTGCGCCTCGGAGCGGTAGAGGTCCCGCACCACCTCGGTCACCGACAGGAGGTCGCCCGAGTTGATCTTGGCCTCGTATTCCTGGGCGCGGCGGGACCACATGGTCCGCTTGATCCGGGCGCGCCCGGTGAGGAGGTCCAGGGCCTTCTTCACGAGTTCCGGCTCGGCGAGCTTGCGCATGCCGACGCTGTTGGCCTTCGCGGTGGGGACGCGCAGGACCATCTTGTCCTTCTCGAAAGACACGACGAACAGCTCAAGCTTGTAGCCGGCGATCTCCTGCTCCTCGATGGCGGTGATGCGACCGACACCGTGGGCTGGGTACACGACCGCTTCGCCGGTCTTGAAGCCTTGGCGGCCTGCCGTCGTCTTCTTGGCTGTGGTCATGCGAGAAGCGCCTCCAGAACATTGCGCGGCCTTGAACGCCGCGCCGAACCCTGTAATCCGGGGTGGGTGACCCGGCTCCAGCCCCTTGTCCGAAGGATCTGCATCGGCGATGCACAACCTGCCGGTTCCCGGGCAAGCCGATGATCGCGCAACGAGGGAGCGGTCGCCGAAGGCAGCAGGGCCTTCAGCGATCGATCGCGTGCGACCCCAATCCACAACTGAGTGTGAGACCCATCAGGTGATGGCTGGAGGCAGCACGTCGGGCACGAACGACGGCAGGACTTTGTAATAACACAAACCAGCCGACGAATCAAAGGATTGCCGGCCCATGGTCGTGTGATCGGCCCTGGCTCCCGAGCCCTCCACAGCCTCTTTGCAAGGTCCGGGGCTCGCTCGATGTCTTCGTCTAGACGGCGGCGTCGCGGCGATCAGTCGCCCGTGCCGGGATTGGCGGAGAAGTGCGCCTCGAACTTGCCGGCGACCCCGTCCCAGGTCTTGGCGTCGGACGGAGCGTCCTTCTTCTGGGTGATGTTCGGCCAGGTGCGAGCGTAGTCGGCGTTCACCTTCAGCCAGGTCTCGAGGCTCGGCTCGGTATCGGGCTTGATCGCCTCGGCCGGACATTCCGGCTCGCAGACGCCGCAGTCGATGCACTCGTCCGGGTGGATGACGAGCATGTTCTCGCCTTCGTAGAAGCAGTCCACCGGACAGACCTCGACGCAGTCCATGTACTTGCACTTGATGCAGTTGTCGGTGACGACGTAGGTCATGGGGCCTTCAGTCCTTGATCCGGCCTTCCGGGAGCGTCCCGATGCCGATGCATGGTCGCTCGCGCAGATCGTTGCACGGATGCCTTAATGCGGGGTGGCGTGGATGCGGGTTCGCACGGGCAAGAGGGAGTCGCGCTGGCTCTAGACCCTGTCCGGGGGGCTGACAAGCATGCCGACGGGCCGAGCGCACGACCGCCCCGCCGGTGTCGCGCCGGTGACACGCGAGCCCGGCCTATTCGGGCGCATGTCCCACCACCTCGTAGAGGCGCTGGGCGTCCGGCGCCGGGCCGCGGCGCTCGCCGAGGTCGAGGACCCGGGCGATCACGGTGGCATGGGCCGCCGCGACGGTCACGACATCCCCGAGGGCGACGGCGGTCGCGGAAGCATCGACCCGCTTGCCGTTGACCCGGACATAGCCGTCGGCGACCAGGCGTGCCGCGAGCGGCCGGGTTCGCGCGAAGCGAGCGAACCACAGCCATTTGTCGAGCCGCTGGCGTCCCGGCTTCATCCCACCTCAGCGCTTGCGGTCATTCCCCGCCTCGAGCTGCGCCTTCAGGGCCGCGAGCTTGGCGAAGGGCGAATCCGGGTCCGGCGCCCGCTCGCGGCGCTGCGGACGGGGCTCGTCGCGGGGCGCGGCCCGCGGCTCGTCCCGACGCTCCGGCCGGGTCCGGCCCGGCTCGAAGCGCTCGCGGCGCTGCGGGCGGCCTCCCTCCGGGCGTCCCTCGCCGGGGCCGCCGCGGCGACCGCCCTCCGGGCGCTCCCCCGGCGCACCGCGCGGACGGTCGCGACCCTCGCCGCCGGGCGCGCCCGGCCGGCGGTGATCGGGCCGTGCCTCGCCGGCCGCCCGGGGGGCGCCGCCGTCACGACCCTGGCCGCGCGGACGGTTCTGGCGCGGATTGGCGTTGCGCTGGTGACGCCAAACCTCGACGGTCGCGACCTCGGCCGGAGCCTCGGCGGCGGACGCCTCGCCGTCGGTAGCGTCGGCCGGAGTCTCGATTCCGGTGGCCTCGGCCGATGCGTCGGTAGCGGTGGCCTCCGGCTCGGCCGTCTCGGCGCCCTCCGTCGGATGTTCCGCGGACTCGGCAACGGCCACCGCGTCGGCGATGGGCTGCGGAGCGGCCTCCTCGACGGCCTCGGACGACGCGACGGGCGCCTCGGCTGGGCTGTCCTCCCGGGCCGCCGGACTCGCCTCGGCGACGGCGCCCTCCGCAACGGCCTCCTCGGCAGCAGGCACTTCGCCGGCGGCCTCGTCATGAGAGGCGACGGCGACGGAATCCTCCGTCGAGCCGGGCGCGATCTCGGTCTCGGCAGTCTCGGCCGATGCGTCGCCGTCGCCGGCCGGCACCGCCTCGACGTCGCTCTCGGGGGCCGCTTCGCCCGCCGCCTCGGCCGGGGCATGCTCGTCGGACGCCGCCTCGCTGCTCGCGGCGGCGGCCGGAACGACCGGCTGCGTCGGGGCGGCCGGGATCAGCGGTACGGTGATGGCCGGCCCCGGGCGGGTCTCGGGGGCATAGCCGAGGGATTTCAGGATCGAGGCGAAGTCCTCGCCCGAGCAGCCGACGAGGGAGGTCATGCCCACGGTCGCCACGAAGGCGTCGCCATCGGCCGCGCCCACGGGGGCCTCGCCCGGCGTCGTGCCGGGGCGGTAGGCGATGGCCGGGCGAATCAGGTCGGCGAGGCGCTCCAGGATGTCGACGCGCACCGCGCGCTCGCCGCAGACGCGGAAGCCGGCCGCGCGGTACAGGCCCTTGGCGATCTCCGGGTCGACCTTGATCGACGTGCGGCCGGAGCTGGCGAGATGCGCGATCTCGTCGAGGCCGCGCTGGTCGAGCCCGCCGTTCTTCAGGGCCCAGAGCTGGGCCGCGAGGGTGCGGGGCGCCGGCTTCAGCAGGGCCGGCAGGAAGATGTGATAGGCGCCGAAGCGGACGCCGTGGCGGCGCAGCGCGCCACGGCCTTCCTGGTCGAGGGTGCGCATCTCCTGCATCACCTTGGCGCGCTCCAGCACGCCCAGGGCCTCCACCACCTGGAAGCCGATGCCCTTGGCGAGCCCCGTGAGGTCCGCCGCGGTCTCGATCTCCATCAGCGGGCCGAGAAGGCGCACCACGTAGGCCTTGAGCCAGGCCACGAGCCGGGCCTCGACCTTGTCGCGGGCCGGACCGGTCAGCTGCTCGTCGGCGAGCAGGCGGACATGCGGCTCGAACAGCTTGTCGCCGGGCGTCAGCTTGGCGACCGGGTCGCCGGTCCACCGGATGACACCGTCATGGCTCAGCACCAGAGAGGCATCGGCAGCCGACGAGAACCGCTCGGCGCGGGCCTCGATCTCACCGCCGAGCGCCTTTTCGGCCGCCGAGCGCAGGGTCTTCGCCTCATGTCCTTCCGCACCGGGATCCGGAACGAACTGGAAGCCATGCAGATGGCCGACATGCTGGCCCTCGACGGTGACGTCCCCGCCGGCGGTGATCTCAGCTTCCAACATCGTATTCTCTCTCAGGCGCCGCATCAGGACGCTGGTGCGCCGATCGACGAAACGGCTCGCGAGGCGTTCGTGCAGGGCGTCGGACAACCTGTCCTCTACCCGACGCGTCTCGCCCTGCCAATGCACCGGATCAATGAGCCAATCCGGACGGTTCGCCACGAAGGTCCAGGTCCGCCCCTGCGCGATGCGCTGGGAGAGCGCGTCGATGTCGCCGTCGGTGCGGTCGATCATGGCGACGTGCTTGGCAAACCAGTCGTCGGGGATGCGCCCCGCCATACCGCGCATGAGGAAGCGGTAGAGCTGGGCGACGAGGTCGGCGTGGGTCTGCGGATGCACCTTGCGGTAGTCCGGCACGCCGCAGACGTCCCAGAGCCGGCGGACATGGGCCGGCCGGTTCGCGAGGTCGCGGATGTCGTCCTCGCGCATCAGAATTTCGAGAGCCGACTGGTCCTCACCCATGGGCGCGCGGGTCAGGCCCTTCTCGCGCGGGTGCTCGTCCAGGCTCTCCTGCAGCGCCTTCAGGGAGGCGAAGTCGAGGTCGGGGTTGCGCCACTGCAGCACGCGCAGGGGCTCGAAGTCGTGGGTCTCCAGGGCCTCGATCATCTCGGGCTCGAAGGGGGCGCAGCGTCCCGTCGACCCGAAGGTGCCGTCCGAGAGGTGGCGCCCGGCGCGGCCGGCGATCTGTCCCATCTCTGGCGGGGTCAGCTTGCGGAAACGGGTGCCGTCGTATTTCCAGTTCGCCGCGAAGGCGACGTGGTCCACGTCGAGGTTGAGGCCCATGCCCACCGCATCGGTGGCGATGAGGTAGTCGACGTCGCCGGACTGGTAGAGCTCCACCTGGGCGTTGCGGGTCCGCGGCGAGAGCGCGCCGAGCACCACCGCGGCCCCCCCGCGCTGGCGCCGGATCAGCTCCGCGATGGCGTAGACCTCCTCGGCCGAGAAAGCGACGATGGCCGAGCGCCGGGGCAGGCGACCGAGCTTCTTCTCGCCCGCGAAGGTGAGCTGCGAAAGGCGCGGCCGCGTCGTGGTGTGGACGCCGGGAATCAGCGACTGCACGAGGGGCAACATGGTCGAGGAGCCGATGAGCAGGGTCTCTTCGCGCCCACGCTGGTGCAGCAGGCGGTCCGTGAAGACGTGGCCCCGGTCCATGTCGGCAGCGAGCTGGATTTCGTCGATCGCCACGAAGGCGACGTCGAGGTCGCGCGGCATCGCCTCGATGGTGGAGATCCAGTAGCGCGGCCGGTCCGGCTTGATCTTCTCCTCGCCGGTGACGAGGGCGACCTTGTCGACCCCCACCTTCGCGACCACCCGAAGGTAGACCTCCCGCGCCAGGAGCCGGAGGGGGAGGCCGATCATGCCCGTCGGATGGGCGAGCATGCGCTCGATGGCCAGATGAGTCTTGCCGGTATTGGTCGGCCCGAGCACCGCCGTGACGCCGCGTGCGCGGGCCTGCGGAGAGAGGGAGGGGCGGATCATGAGGTGGGGGCGGTCCCTTCGGCGAGGCCGGCAGGCTCAGGAACGGGGGAGACCGCCGCGGCGCCTTCAGGGGCGGCGCTGCCGTGGCGGCTGCGCCCCATATGGGTCGCCATAGCCCTGCCTGCCATCCCGTGGCGGCACGCCGGACGTGCCGAGGCTCGGGTAGATTCCGATCTCCACGGGCGGCCGCGCGCCCTGCGGTGCGACATCGGCGCAGAGAGTGTCGGGCATGGCCGTGAGGGGGCCGCGACGGGGCGGACGGTTCTCGATGACCTGAGCCGACGAATAGGCGTCGCCTCCGCAATCCGGCCCGGTCGAGAGGGTCGATTGCGCCGGAGCCTGCCCGGCCGCCAGGGTGAACAGCGCGGCGAGCGCCACGCGCAGGCCGGTCCGCTTGCCGGTGGAGGATCTCACTGCGCGAGGCTGGCCTGCGTGACGGGGTTACCGGGGGCCGACACCGTGGTGCTTCCCTGCTGGCCGCCGGTCTGGGTCCACCGGGTCGCCTCGATGATGTTGGTGCCGACGGTGGTCCGGACCGCGATGCGCACCGGCAGGAGCACGCGGGTGCCCTCGACCGGAGCGAGCCAGACCGACATCTCGCGATTGTCCTCCATGAACTTCACGCCCGGCCGGTCCGGACGGTGGCCGGCGATGGGCGTGTAGCGCGCGTTGCAGACGAGGACGGGACCGCTGTAGCCGGGCTTGGCCACGCTGCGGGTCTCGCCGTAGCTCAACACGACGTCGAACCGCGTCGCCCCGTCGAAGATCGGCAGGGTCCGGTTGCAGTTGGCCGGGTCCATGGGATCGGCGCGTCCCTGCACGGGCATCATCAGGGCGCTCGCCGGATCGATGACCCCGCGCTTGTTGGCGGAGGTGATCGGCACCCGGTCGCCCATGTCGATCAGGGGCGGGGTGATCTCCGCCTGGGTGACGGTGCCGCGGGCCAGGGCCATGCGCACGGCGATGCCGGAATTGGTGGTCTTGGTGGCGATCGCGAAGGTGTTGGGCTGCGGCGCCGCCGCGATGGCGCCGCTGGCGCGGGCCGAGCCCATGCCACCGGTGACGACGCCCGCGAGGCCGGTCAGCCGGGCCGAGACGTCCATCCGGTAGCCCGAGCCCTCGAAGGCGCCGGCCACCTGGGCGTTCCCGATGGTCAGCCCCGCCAGGGCGATGTCGTAATCGACGGTGACGGTCGCGGCCGCCTTCGCGGCTTTGGGCCGCGCCTGCGCCGCGGGTGCGGCGGCGAGGCCGGCCGCGAGCGTCAGCAGGCTGGCGCCGAGGAGGAAGAGCGGGGCGGGGCGCTTGCGGGTGCCGCACATGGCTGGGGACTCGGGGTTGGCTGTCGGTCGCCGGTCGAACGGACCGGGGACATCTCGCCGGCATCGTCCGCGCTCATGGTTAACACATCGTTGGAGGCGATACAGTCGCGCTTGAAATCGCGGGGTCCGGATCGCATGCGTCGCCACCGGCGAATTGGCGCGAAAGATCGTCCCGCACCTTGACGCCAAGGGGCACTGTCCCCTATAGGCTCGCGCCTTCAATGAGAACGCCGCTCCACCGGGCCTGGCGTGCGAGAAGCCGTTTTCCGCGACGCGGTCTTGGTTTCCCGCCAGCCTGTCGGACATGCGGAACGAGACGGGAAATAGAACAATGTCGCGCCGTTGCGAACTCACGGGCAAAGCCGTGCAGACCGGCCACCTCGTGAGCCACTCGAACCGCAAGACCAAGTGCCGGTTCCTGCCGAACCTGTGTCAGGTCACGCTGCAGTCGGACGCCCTCAAGCGTCGGGTGCGCCTGCGCGTCACGGCCCACGCCCTGCGCTCGGTCGAGCACCGCGGCGGCCTCGATGCCTTCCTCATCAAGGCCCGCGAGATCGAGCTGTCGCAGACGGCCCGTCTCCTGAAGCGCGAGCTGCACAAGAAGCTCGCCGAGGTCGAGACGCCCGTCGCCGCCTGAGGCGTCGAACGGACCGGTTCGCGTCGGCGCGAGTCGCCCTCGAATCGGACGAAAAGCTCATCGGGTTCCCGAACGGCCGCCGCACGCTGAGCGCGTACGGTGGCCGTTCGCGTTGGAAGGACCGGCTCGACTTCGATGACTGTCCTGTCGCTCGTCGCCCCGATCTTCGGCCTCATCCTGGTCGGCTGGATCGCGGCCCTGGCCGGCTTCCTGTCCGACAAGGTCAGCGACGGCCTCTCGGAATACGTCTTCTCCATCGCCGTCCCGGCCCTCATCGTCGCCACCCTGACGCGGCCCGGACTGACGGGAGAGATCACCCCGTCCTACTGGTTCAGCTACTTCGGCGGCGCCGGCCTCTCCTGGCTGATCGGCTCGGTCCTCAGCCTGCGCCGCAAGGGGGTGGAGCGGCGCGGCGCGATCCTGCACGGCTTCGCCGCGAGCCAGTCGAACACGGTCTTCATCGGCGTCCCGATGATTCTCCAAGCCTATGGCGAGGAGGGGGCCTTCCCGCTCTTCATGCTGCTGGCGGTGCACCTCCCCCTGATGATGGGATGCGCCACCTTCCTGATCGAGGCGGACGGGCAGACCTCGATCCTGAAGCGCCTGCGGGGCCTCGCCCTCGTCCTGCTGCGCAATCCGATCTTCCTGGCCCTGATCGCCGGCCTCGCCATGAAGGGGCTCGGGCTCGCACCCACCGGCATGGTCAAGGCGCTGGTCGATTCGCTCGCGGGCACCGCCTCGACCTGCGCGTTGATCGCCCTCGGGGCCGGTCTCGTGCGCTACCGGGTCCTCCACGACCTGCCGAGCGCCATGGTCATCACCGGACTGAAGCTGGTGATCCATCCCCTGGCCGTCTGGGTCCTGGCCTTCCACGTCTTCACCATGCCGCCGGCCTATGCCGGCGTGGCGACCCTGTTCGCGGCGATGCCGGTGGGAATCAACGCGTACCTGCTCGCCTCGCGCTACAAGACCGAGACCGGCGTAGTCGCCGCCGCCGTGATGCTCTCGACCCTGCTGGCGATCGTCACGACCATCGCCTGGCTGACATTGCTCGGGCACGCTTGACGTTTCGAAGTCGCGTTTGTACCGATCGGTACAAACGCGGTCGCGTCGATCGTGGGCCGGGGAGTTTCCGTCATGTCCGAATCGCGTCCACCGCTGCCGCCCTTCACGCTGGAGACCGCGATCCGGAAGGTGCGGGCCGCCGAGAACGGCTGGAACGGCTGCGACCCCGAGAAGGTCGCGCTCGCCTACACGCCGGACAGCCGCTGGCGGAACCGGGCGGAATTCTTCTCCGGGCGGCCCGCCATCGTGGCCTTCCTGCAGCGCAAATGGGCGCGCGAGCTGGACTATCGCCTGATCAAGGAGATCTGGGCGCACGGCGAGGACCGGATCGCCGTGCGGTTCGCCTACGAGTTCCGGGATGCGTCCGGGCAATGGTTCCGCGCCTACGGCAACGAGAACTGGGCCTTCGATGCGAATGGGCTGATGCGCGAGCGCCATGCCAGCATCAACGACCTCGCCATCACGGAGGCCGAGCGCAGGTTCCACTGGGACCGCTCCGCACCGCGGCCGGAGGATCACCCGGGACTGACGGAGCTCGGACTCTAGGGGCCTCGGCATGGGACAGGGGGAGGGCGCCCGGGCAGCGGCGATTCCCGTCCTGGCCGAGGTCTTCCGCGAACACGGCTACGAGGGCGCCAGCCTCGCGCTCCTCGGCGCGCGCACGGGACTCGGCAAGGGCAGCCTCTATCACGCCTTCCCGGGGGGCAAGGCGGAGATGGCGGAGGCCGTTCTCGCCGCGATCGAAGGGTGGTTCGAGACCCGGATCTACGCGCCCCTTCGGACGGATGCCGACCCGCGCGCGGCGATCGCCCGGATGCTGTCAGAGACCGATGTCTATTTCCGCTCGGGCGGACGGGTCTGCCTCGTCGGTGCTTTTGCCCTGACGGATGGGCGAGATCGCTTTGCCGCGCGCATCGCCGGGTACTTCACGGCCTGGCGCGAAGCCCTCGCCCAGGCCTTGCTGCGGGTCGGACACGGGCCGGAGGCAGCGGACGACCTCGCCGAGGAGGCCGTCGCGGCGATCCAGGGCGGGCTCGTCCTGGCCCGCGCCCTCGACGAGCCCGCGGCCTTCGGGCGGATGCTGGGGCGGCTCCGGCCCCGCCTGCTTCCCGATCCCTGAAGCCGGCGGCCGGGCCGCCCGGCCGCCGGTCGAGGTCGGGCGCTCAGCTGCCGGGGGTCAGCTTCAGGATCTTGCCGTCCGCTCCCTCGGTCACCGCGTAGACCGCACCGTCGCTGCCCACCCGGACGTCACGGATGCGGGCCTGGAGAGGAATCCGCTCCTCGGTCACCACCTTGTCGCCGTCGAGCTTCACCGCGACGATGCCCTCGCTGACGAGGCCGCCGATGAGGAAGGTATCCTTCCAGCCCGGGAAGGCGTCGCCGGTATAGAGGGCCATGCCCGAGGGGCCGATCACCGGATCCCAATAATAGACCGGCTGCGCGGTCCCGCCCGCCTGGGTCTTACCCTCGCCGATCTTCTCGCCGCTGTATTCGAGGCCGTAGGTGACCTCGGGCCAGCCGTAATTCACGCCGGGGCGGGGCCGGTTCAGCTCGTCGCCGCCCCTGGGGCCATGCTCGGCGGTCCAGAGCCGGCCCTGCGGGTCGAGGGCGGCCGCCTGCACGTTGCGGTGTCCATAGGACCAGATCTCGGGCTTGGCCTTCTCGCCACCGGAGAACGGGTTGTCCTTGGGCGCATTCCCGTCCGTGTCGATGCGGAAGACCTTGCCGAGGCCGCTGGTGAGGTCCTGCGCCTGGACGCGAGTGACCTTGTCGGAGCGCTCCCCCACCGTGACGAACAGCTTGCCGTCCGGTGCGAACACCAGCCGCGAACCGAAATGCTTGTCGCCGTCATAGGTCGGCATCTGCCGGAAGATCACCTTGACCTCGTCGAGGCGGGCGGCGCCGTTCTCCTCGATCAGCTTGGCGCGGAGCACGCTGGTGCCGTTGCCCTTCTCGCGCGGCTCGGAATAGCTCAGGTAGATCCGCCGGTCGGCCGGGAAGCTCGGGCTGAGGGCGACGTCCAGGAGGCCGCCCTGGCCGCGGGCGTCCACCTTCGGCACCCCCGGGATCGCCGGACCGGGCGTGCCGTCCTTGGCGACGATCCGGAGCTTGCCGGCCTTCTCGGTCACGAGCATCCGGCCGTCCGGCAGGAACTCCATCGCCCAGGGGCTGTCGAGGCCCTTGGCCACCACCTCGGTCTTCACCTTCGTGGCGGCCTCCGGCTTCGGCGCCCGGGTCTGGTTCGGCAGGA
This sequence comes from Methylobacterium sp. AC433, assembly GCF_979253015.1. Classification (NCBI taxonomy): domain Bacteria; kingdom Pseudomonadati; phylum Pseudomonadota; class Alphaproteobacteria; order Hyphomicrobiales; family Methylobacteriaceae; genus Methylobacterium; species Methylobacterium sp. AC433. The sequence goes on from NZ_CEEDBN010000005.1 coordinate 265,513, forward strand.
GCGGCTTGTAGGGCGCGTTCGGCGCTTCCGTCTCGGCCGGGCTGTTGCCGGTGGCCGGGCTGGTCGGGGCCGCGAAGGCCTCGCCGCCGACCCGGGGCTGCCTCGGTTCGGCGCTCGCCGGCTCCTGCGCATGGACGGCCGTGCCGAGGCTGAGGAGGGCTGCGGTAGCGAGCAGGCTGTACGGGTTGCGCTTCACGTCGGGTGTTCCTCCATGCCGGTCCCAGGACCGGCTTCGGGTCGAGCTCCATAGGCCGGCCGGGCGGCCACCGGAGCAGGGACGACAGGGACATGGGGCGACCGACACGCTTTGACGAGGCCCGATCTGCGACGAGGCCGGATCGATCGCCGCGGCGCGCAGGCGTGGACAATCCGCGTTCCTGGGCGATGTCAGCCCTGCTTGCGGCGCAGGATGCCTTGACCGTTCCCCCCGCCATCGCCAACTCTCGCCGACAGCGCACGGTCTCGCAGCGCGACGACAGCGAAGAGGTGGTTCCGCAGGCGCGGAACCGGAAAGGAAGTTTCCCCATGGCGACGGTGAAAGTGACCGACGCGAGCTTCGAGCAGGACGTCCTTCAGTCCGCGGAGCCGGTCGTAGTGGATTTCTGGGCCGAGTGGTGCGGCCCCTGCCGCCAGATCGGCCCGGCCCTCGAAGAGATTTCCGCGGATCTCCAGGGCAAGGTGAAGATCGCCAAGGTCAATGTCGACGAGAATCCCGGGATCGCCGCCCAGTACGGCATCCGCTCGATCCCGACGCTGCTGATCTTCAAGGACGGCCAGCTCGCGAGCCAGAAGGTCGGTGCGGCGCCGAAGGGCGATCTGTCCCGCTGGATCCAGGCCAGCGCCTGAGAATGTGACTGCAGGCGGCTTCGAGGGAGGCCCGACATCGAAAAGCCCGGCGTCGAGCCGGGCTTTTTCATTGGGCGTTTCCCCGGCACGTCCGCGCAGGATCACCGCGCGGCGGGGATCCGCAAACGGAAGAAGCCCGGCCTTGCGGCCGGGCTTCCCCGTTTCGAGCCCCGAAATGTCGGCTTAGTACGAGCCGAACTTGTAGTTCAGGCCGGCGCGGACGACGGCGAACTCGGTCGAGTTGTTGCGGGTAATGCCGGACGTGGTCGTGGCGTAGGGCGTGCCAGTGCGGAACTGGAGGCCGGTGCTGTTGGAGACAGCGAACACATCGCTGGCGTTGTTACGATCCAGATTCACGTACAGACCTTCGACCTTCAGCGTGACGGCCGAAGAACGGAAGAAGTTCAGGAACGAGTCGGTCGGGAGAGCGTATTCGATGCCACCACCAGCAGCGTAGCCGGTGCGGAAGCTGTCGTTGCCGCGGAAGCCGCCGAATGAACGGTCGCTGCTGCCAGCGCCGTAGGCGAAGCCGCCGGTGCCGTAGAACAGGACGCGATCGAAGGCGTAACCGATGCGGCCGCGCACGGTGCCGAAGTAGTCGAGGCTGGCCAAGCCATTCGGATTGACGAAGGTCAGATCGGGATTCGGCGTACCGATGAAGTTCGCTGAGCGTCCACGGTTGCGACCGAAGTCGACATACTGGGCGTCCGCCTCAATACCGACCACCACGCCGGAGCCTGGCGTGAACTGATAGTTGTAACCAATCTGACCGCCGCCCGTGAAACCTTCCATCGAGCTGCGATCGCTGTAGATCACAGCGCCGTTGCCGCCGACCAAGCCGGGGTTACGGAAGATGCCCGACGCGCCAGAGGCAACGACCGAGGTCACACCAGAGTTGTCGCTGGCGTCGAAGCCGTAGCCGGCGTTGAAACCGGCGTAGAAGCCGGTCCAGGTGAACACCGGCACCGGCACGAAGACCGGCGGCGCAGCGCGGCGCGGCAGGTCGGCGGCCGAAGCGGCAGCGGTGAGGGCCGTGAAGGCCGCGAAAGACGTAAGAAGCTTTTTCATTATTTGATCCCCAGCGATATGCCCGATCGACCGAGAACCTACTGCAGTTTCCACAGCCAAGATGTAGCGCCAGGGTCACACAGCAGACTTGACGTGGTCGTGAACGAAGCTGGAAAAGTTAAGAAAATCAGGTGGGCGGCGTACCGTTGGCGGTGAGGACAGCACCCACCAAGTAGAGCGAACCGCAGATCAGGATGCGCGGCGGCTGCTCGAAGGCGATGCTCGCCAAGCTCTCCAGGGCGGCCTCGACGCTGGGCGCGGTTTGGGCGTTCAAGCCGACCTCCGCGGCGATGCTCGCGACCTCGTCGGCCGGCCGGGCGGCCATCTGCCCGGCGATCGGGACCGCGACCAGCACGCGCGCCAGACCGATGAAATTGCGCAGGAAGCCTTCCGCGTCCTTGGTACCCAGCAGGCCGACGATGAGGACGAGCGGAACGTCCGAGCGCTCGCCGAGATCCGCCATGGCGGCGGCGAGGATGCGGCCGCCGTCGATGTTGTGGCCGCCGTCGAGCCAGAGTTCGGCGCCCTTCGGCACGAGCTCGGACAGGCGTCCCCGGTTCAGGCGCTGCAGGCGCCCGGGCCACTCGACGCTGTTGAGCCCGGCCTCGATGGCGGCGGTGCCGATGTCGCCGAAGCCGGCCGCCCGCAGGGCCGCGATCGCGGTGCCCGCATTGGTGAACTGGTGGCGACCGTTGAGGCGGGGTTTCGGCAGATCGAACAGGTCGACGTCGTCCTGGTAGACGAGCCGCCCGCGCTCGGCATGGACCGAGAAATCCTGGTTGCCGACCCGGATCGGCGTGGCGCCCACGGATTCGGCGAGACGGCACAGGACCGAATCGGCCTCGGCGTAATCCTGCGCGGCGATGATCGCCGGGCAGCCCTTCTTGAAGATGCCGGCCTTCTCGGTGGCGACGGCTTCGACGGTGTCGCCGAGATACTCGGCATGGTCGCGCCCGATGGGCGTGACCACGGCGGCGGCAGGCCGGTCGATCACGTTCGTGGCGTCGACCCGGCCGCCGAGGCCGACTTCCAGCAGCAGCACGTCGGCCGGCTCCTCGGAGAAGAGCAGGAGGGCCGCCGCCGTGGTGATCTCGAACACGGTGATCGGTTCGCCCTCATTGGCCGCTTCGCAGCGCGCGAAGGCATCGGCGAGCTGGTCCTCGGGGACGAACTGGCCACCGCCGACGGCCCCGATCCGGATGCGCTCGTGGAAGCGCACGAGGTGCGGCGAGGTATAGACGTGGGCCGCGAGCCCCGCCGCCTCGAGGATCGCCCGCATGAAGGCGATGGTCGAGCCCTTCCCGTTGGTGCCGGCGACGTGGATCACCGGCGGGAGCTTGCGCTCGGGATGGCCGAGACGGGCGAGGAGGCGCTCGATCCGCCCCAGCGACAGGTCGATCGTGCGGGGGTGGAGGGCAAGGAAGCGCGCCATCAGCGCGTCGGAGGAATCCATGGTCGAACGTCGCGTCGCGGAGGGAAGGGGGTTCGGCGGGCGGGGGGCCTCAGGCGGGCTCCTGAACCGGAGCGGCGGCCGTTCGGGCCGGCTGCATCCCCGGCGCCTGATTCGTGAGGAGGCCGCACAGGTTGGCGATCGTGTCCTTGAGGGCGTGCCGGTGCACCACCTGATCGACCATGCCGTGGTCGCGCAGGTACTCCGCGCGCTGGAACCCGTCGGGCAGCTTCTCGCGAATGGTCTGCTCGATCACGCGCGGTCCGGCAAAGCAGATCAGCGCGCCGGGCTCGGCGAGATGGACGTCGCCGAGCATCGCGTACGATGCGGTCACGCCGCCGGTGGTCGGGTTCGAGAGCACCACGATGTAGGGCAGCTTCGCCGCGTTGAGCCGGCGCACCGCCACGGTGGTGCGGGGCATCTGCATGAGCGAGAGGATCCCCTCCTGCATGCGCGCGCCGCCGGAGGCCGAGAACAGGATGTAGGGGGTGCGCTTGTCGAGGGCGGTCTCGGCGCCGCGCACGAAGGCCTCGCCGGCCGCCATGCCCAGGGAGCCGGCCATGAAGGCGAAGTCCTGCACCGCCAGGGTCATCGGGAGGCCCGAGACCCGGCCGAAGCCGACCTTGAAGGCGTCGTTCATCCCGGTCTTGGCCCGGGCGTCCTTCAGGCGGTCGACGTAGCGCTTCTCGTCCCGGAACTTCAGGGGATCGATGGCCACATCCGGAAGGGGCACGTCGATCCAGGTGCCCTCGTCGAACATCATCTTCAGGCGCGCCTGGGCGCTCATCTTGAGATGGTGCTCGGAGCCGGGGATGACCCAGTGGTTGCTCTCCACCTCCTTGTGGAAGACCATCTGGCCCGTGTCGGGACACTTGACCCAGAGGTTCTCCGGGGTCTCGCGCTTGAACAGGGTCTTGATCTTGGGGCGCACGACCTCCGAGATCCAGTTCATCGGTTCAACCATCATCCGACGGCGTCCTTGTGCGAGCTCGAAGCGAGCGAGCCGGAAAGTCTCGTGAAATTGCGTCAGGCGCGGGGCGAGGAGCGAACGCCCTCGGCGAGCTCGCGGACCAGGGCGCTGACGGCGTCGACCGTGCCGCCCTTCGACACGCCCTCCGTATCGAGGGTCGCCCGCATGGCGTCGACCAGGGCCGAGCCGACCACGACCCCGTCGGCACCGCGGGCGATGGCGGCGGCATCGGCGCCGGTGCGCACGCCGAAGCCCACGACGATCGGCAGGTCGGTGTGTCGGCGGATCCGCTCCACCGCCTCGGCGACACGGTCGAAGTTCGGCGTCGCCGTGCCGGTGATGCCGGTGATCGAGACGTAGTAGACGAAGCCGGCCGTGTTCGCGAGGACGGCGGGGAGCCGCTTCTCGTCGGTGGTCGGCGTGGCGAGGCGGATGAAGGCGAGGCCCTTGGCCAGAGCCGGCAGGCAGAGCTCGTCGTCCTCCTCCGGCGGCAAGTCGACGATGATCAGCCCATCGATGCCGGCCGCGAGGGCATCGTCGAGGAAGCGCTCGACCCCGTAGGCGTGGATCGGGTTGAAGTATCCCATCAGGATCACCGGCGTCCTGTCGTTCCCCTGGCGAAAGCGCCGGACGAGGTCGAGGGTCCGCACCACGCCCTGCCCGTGCTTGAGCGCCCGCAGGCCGGCCGCCTGGATCGCCGGGCCGTCGGCCATCGGGTCGGTGAAGGGCAGGCCGAACTCGACGATGTCGGCGCCCGAGGCGGGCAGGGCCTCCAGCACCTTCAGGGACGTCTCGGCATCCGGGTCGCCGGCCATGACGTAGGTCACCAGGGCCGCCCGCTTCTCGGCGCGGCAACGTGCGAAGGCGGCGGCGATGCGCGCCTGACCGGGATTTGCCGAACTCGTAGCCGTCATGACACTCACGTCTCACGTTCCCCGGGGCCGCCCCTGGCGCGGCCCGGGATCAAGCCGCCGCGCCTACACCATCGCGAACGGCCCGTGAAGCGGGCCGCGCGTCGCGTCGACGGCGATGCGCCGCGGCTACCAATCCTTAACGGCCTTTCGAAAGCCGGCCTTCAGGCTCGGGCGGCATGGTCGGACCCGGCAGGCCCTCGACCTGCCGGAGGCTGGCTTCATGACTCTGCAGGACGTCGTCCTCGTCCTCCTCCCGTCCGGACTCGCCTTCCTGGCGGGCTGGGTCCTGCGTGCCCGCACCCACCAGGCCGCCGACAGCCATCGGCCCGTGGACATCCATCGGCCCGTCTTGCAGGACGGCGCCGGGACCGAGCTGCTCGAAGACCGGATCTGGCGCCTCTCCGAAAGCGAGGAGCGCTATCGCGCCCTGGTCGAGGCGACGACGGAGATCATCGTCCAGCGCGATTCCAAGGGGCGGATCACCTTCGCCAATGCGGGGTTCGGCCGCCTCGTCGGCGCCGAGCCCCTATCGCTCCTCGGCACGACCCGCCAGCCCGACGTGCTGGAGACGGGGCCCGTCGTCCGGCACGCGGACGGCGTCCGCTTCGTCGAGATGCAGCTCGCACCCGTCTCGGGGGCACCGCGCTGGTACGCCTTCACCGAGATGCCGGTCCCGGGCAGCACCGGCGAGACGCAATGGCTCCGCGCCGGGGCCGACATCACCGAGCGAGTCGAATCCGCACGCTCCCTCGACGAGGCGCTGACCCGGGCCGAGGCGGCCAACGTGGCCAAATCGCGCTTCCTCGCCACCGTCAGCCACGAGTTCCGCACGCCGCTCAACGGGATTCTCGGCATGGCCGACCTCGTCCTGGAGACCGGCCTCGATCCCGAGCAGCGCACCTACGTCGAAGCCATCGGAACCTCCGGCAAGGCCCTGCTGACCCTGATCGACGGCATCCTCGACTTCTCGCGCATCGAGGCGGGTCGCCTCGATCTGGCCGCGGAGCCCTTCGATCCGGCGGAGATCGCCGAGGCCGTGGTGGAACTGCTCGCGCCGCGCGCCCAGGACAAGGGCATCGAGATCGCCGTCGACATCGCCGACGAGGTGCCGCGCCTGGTGGTCGGCGACGCGGACCGGGTCCGCCAGATCCTGATCAACCTCGCCGGCAACGCCATCAAGTTCACCGCCTCCGGCGGCGTCGGCGTCGAACTCGGCTACGGCGACGGCCACCTGCGGATCGCCATCGCGGATACCGGCCCGGGCATCCCCGAGGAGCGCATCCCGCGCCTGTTCGAGGAGTTCGAGCAGGGCGACGACAGCGCCAGCCGGCGGCACGAGGGAACCGGGCTCGGCCTCGCCATCACCCGCCGCCTCGTCACGCGGATGGGCGGGCGCATCGACGCCACCTCGCAGCCCGGGGCAGGCAGCGTCTTCGGCGTTGCCCTGCCCCTCGGCATCGCCGAGGCGGAGCGTGAACCGCCCCCGCGCCTCGATGGCCGCCGGGTTCTCATCGTCGCGAGTTCCCCGTTCCAGGCCCCCTATCTCGTCCGCCGGCTCACCCGCTCGGGCGCCGTCGCGCAGGTGGTGCCCGACCTCGAGGCGGGCCTCGCTGCCCTGACCGATGCGGCCTTCGACGCGGTCCTGGCCGATCGAACCCTGGGGGACGGCGCGGTGCGGACGCTGTCCGGCGAGGCCGGGCGCCGGGGCGTGCGCTGCTGCCTCGTGCTGCTGTCGCCCTTCGACCGGCGCGATTTCGGGGCCCCGGCGGCCTCGGGCTTCGACAGCTACCTCGTGAAGCCGGTTCGCGCCCGGTCGCTGTTCGACCGGTTGCTGGCACCCGCCTCGTCGCGGATGGACGGCGTCGCGGCTGCGAGGACGACCTTTCTGCAGGAGGCCGAGCACCCTGAGCGGGAGCCCCGGGGCGTTCCGGTCACCGGCGGCCCACGCGTGCTCCTCGCCGAGGACAATCCGATCAACGCCCTCCTGGCCACCAAGGCGCTCCAGCGTCTCGGGGCCGTGGTCGTCGTGGCCCGGGACGGCGAGGAGGCGCTCGCCCGCATCCGGGAGGCTTCGGAGGAAGCGCCCTTCGATCTCGCCCTCCTCGACATCCGCATGCCCGGTCTCGACGGCCTGGAGACCGCCCGGCGCATCCGCGCGGGCGAGACCGAGCAGCGGTCGCCGGCCCTGCGGCTCGTCGCCCTCACGGCCAATGCCGGTCGCGACGACGAGCGCGAGGCGCGGGCGGCCGGCTTCGATCATTTTCTCGCCAAGCCGCTGGACCTGCGCGCCCTGCCGGACCTGCTGGCACGCCGTGCGGCCGCCGCTTGAGCGTTGACACGTCGCGCCTCCCGCGCGAACACCGCGCCATGGCCGATGACCTCACCTCCGACGCGCCGACGCGCAGCCACGACCGCCGCGTCGCCTGGAGCGTCGTCGCCCTCACCGCCGCGACGGTCCTGATCGGGGCCGCGGTGCCGGCGCCCTCGCACCCGCGCGCCCAGGCCGAGCCGAGCGCCGATACGGCCTGCGCCGAATGGGGCGACGGCTGCCGTGTCTGCCAGCGCGGCGCGGACGGCATCGCCTGCTCGCTGCCGGGCATCGCCTGCGTGCCGAAGGAATCAAGCTGCCTGCGCCGCGCCGGCGGCTGACGGGCGACGATCGGAGGGACCCGTCCGTGAACGCCCCGGTGTTCCGCTTCGCACCGAGCCCGAACGGACGGCTGCATCTCGGACACGCCTTCTCCGCCCTCCTCAACGAAGCCCTGGCGGACGGGACCGGCGGCCGCCTGATCCTGCGCATCGAGGACATCGATCCGGTGCGGTCGCGGCCCGAACTGGTCCAGGCCATTCGCGACGACCTGGCCTGGCTCGGGTTGCGGTTCGCGCCGCCCGAGCGTCGCCAGTCGGAGCACCTCGCGGGCTATCGCCGGCAGGTGCTGTCCCTCGCCGAACGCGGTCTCGCCTATCCGTGCTTCTGCTCCCGCGGCGCGATCGCGGCGGCGGTGGAGGCCGGGGCCGTCGCCAGCGGGGCGGCCGCGCCGCGCGATCCCGACGGCGCTCCGCTCTATCCGGGCACCTGCCGCGTTCTGCCGAGGGTCATCTCGGATCGCCGCCGCGCCGCCGGTGAGCCGCATGCCTGGCGCCTCGACGGGGCGGCTGCCGCTGCGGCCTCACCCGGGCCGCAGGTCGTGCGGACCTTCGCGGTCGAGGCGGGGGAGGGGAGGGGGGGCGTCCGCCGCCCCGGGGCGGAACGGGTCGAGGCCGCCGACCCGAGGCGCTGGGGCGATCCGGTGATCGCCCGCCGCGACGTGCCGACGAGCTACCACCTCGCGGTGGTGATGGACGATGCCGAGCAGGGGGTCACCCACGTGGTCCGCGGCGCCGATCTGCGTGCCAGCACCGACCTGCACGTGCTGCTGCAGGCGCTGATCGGGGCGCCGTCGCCGCGCTACCATCACCACGACCTGCTCCTGGATCGCTCCGGCGAGAAGCTGGCGAAATCCCGCGGCTCCCAGACCCTCGCCGACCTGCGTGCCGCCGGCGCCACCGGTCCGGACATTCGCGACCGGCTCGGCTTTCGCTGAACCGGACCTTCGGGCCTCGACGGAGTCGGGGACTGCCGGTCAGCGCATCACGTCGCGCTGGGCCACGGCGGAGGCCGTGCGCGACTTCTGCATCGTGCCCTCGATCTGCTCGCGCTGGCGGGTGAACTCGGCGAGCATCCGCCCGTCGAGTTCGCGCCCGCGCGGCACGCGGATCTTCATCGGGTCCACGAAGTGGCCGTTGATGATGACCTCGTAATGGAGGTGGGCGCCGGTGGAGAGGCCGGTGGAGCCGACATAGCCGATCACCTGGCCCTGGCGCACCTTGGCGCCCGCGGTGATGCCGCGGGCGAAGCGGGACATGTGGTTGTAGGTGGTGACGTATCCGTTGATGTGCTGCAGCTCGATCCGGCGCCCGTAGCCCGAATCCCACTCCGCCTTCAGCACCGTCGCGTTGCCGGCGGCGACGATGGGGGTGCCGATCGGGTTCGCCCAGTCGACGCCGGTATGGAGCTTGGCGTAGCCGAGAACGGGATGGCGGCGGTAGCCGAAGCCCGAGCGCATGATGCCGTCGGCGATGGGCTTGCGGATGAGGAACTTCTTGAGCGAGCGGCCCTGCTCGTCGAGATAATCGATGGTCCCGTCGTCGGGGGACTGGAACCGGTAGACCTTCCGGGCCTCGCCGCCGAGATTGAGCGCGGCGTAGAGCAGCTCCGGACGGTCGGTGGAACCCTGCGCGCCCTCGTCGTCGAAGGTGTAGAAGATGTCGAGGCTGTCGCCCTGCGAGATCCGGCGCTGGAAGTCGACGTCGTAGCCGAAGATCTTGACGAGGTCGTCGACGGCGCCGCGCGGCAGGTCGTGCCGGGCCGCGGTTTCGTAGAGGCTCTGGTACAGGCGAGGCCCTGTGCCGCCTTCCTCCTCGCCATCGTCCGATGCCTCGGCCACGACGGGAGCCGCGCGCGAGGGGGCATCCTCCGTCGGCGGCGCCACCGACACGAAGCCGCCGCGGTCGTTGATGGCGGCGATGCCCTCGATCCCGTTCTCGCCGTAGAGCACCACGCGGGTGACCTGCCGGGGATCACCGGGCCTGGGGCCCGGGGCGACCTGCAGCCGGAACTGCTGGCCTTCTGACAGGTCCGCCGTCCGGGTGCGGCCGCCGAGGGCCGCCACGATGCCGCGGATCTGCTCGTCGCTGGCGCGGGCGGTGTTCCGGAGTGCGGCCTCGAGGGTCTCGCCGCGCTTGAGCGCGAGGTCGCGCTCCTCCACGAGGGGCGGCTCGGCCCCGGCGCCGCTCTTGGCGAGGCTGGTCACGTTCTCGGGCACCACCAGCACGTCGATGGACTTGAAGGGCGAGCCCTCGTCGCCGAGGCGCGCGGCCGTGTCGAAGGCGGAGGTCGCCATGCCCTGCTGCAGGGTTCGGGACAGCATGATCTGCGGCGCGATCGGGATCGCGGCGCGGCGTCCCGCCTCGGCCGAGAGGCGCCGCTCCTCCTCGATCTGCGCCGCCACGTCGTCGTCGGAGAGGGCGGGCGCGCCCGGCTCGACCTCGATCCCGGCGAGATCGCGCTTGATCACCGAGACTTCCGCCCCCGGCGCGTCGCCGAGGCCCGGCTCCGGCGCGCGCTCCAGCGGCTCGTCGGTGCTGAGCTTCATGGGGTCGAAGCGGGGCATCTCGGTGGCGAAGACGCCCGTCGTCATCGAGAGCGCGGTCGAGACCCGCATGAAGGGACGGACCTTGATGATCTCGCGGTCGCCCAGCCGCACGGTCACCGGCGAGCGGAAGCTCTGCTTGGCGGAGGCGATCATCAGGTTGCGCACGAGGCGGTCGCTCTTGCGCGCGACGTTGGCGGTGCCGTCGCTCACGGTCGGCCGCACGGCGTTCGACGCGCGCTCCGGGATCGCCGCGAAGGAGACCTCGCTCTGGAGGGAGACGTGGATCGCCGCGCCGATCAGGGCCGCACCGGTCAGGCCCGTGAGGGCGCTGGCGCAGAGCCAGCGCAGGTTGACGTCGCGCCGGTCGATCCGCGTCGCGTCCGGGCCGAGGAGATCGAGGGGGGGCAGGTTGCCCACGGGAAGGCGCGCGGCCGCCCGGGCCTCGCCGGCGCCGGCCTGGCCCGGGCCGTCCTGCTCCGCGATCTTCAGACGGCCGCGCTTCAATGGAGTGGTTCCTGATCTTCGGTTCGCCGGTCCGGCATCGAGGCCCGGAGCGCCGCAGTGCGGCCGGCCAACGATGTCGTGGCCCAGCATGTCGAGATTGAGGCACGTTTCGAACCCGCCGTCACCGGCGCCGGGAGAACGCTGGCCGCGGCGGGTGCGAAAATTTCTTCACAAAGGTGTTGACGGGCTCGGGCGTGGTCCGTATACCCCGGTTCATCGGCGGGCGGCCAACGGGGTTGGCGGCTTGCTTTTGCATCTCCTGAGACGAGCGCGGGGTTTGGCCTGGATTTCTGGGCGGGCTTTGCTGTTTGGTTTGGGCTGGTGATTTGTGTTCTTTGACAAGTGAATCTGAGAAAGAGAAGCGTGGGCGGCGATTTTGCTCTTGCGGATCCCCTGTTGTGGGGG